>DWUW01000170.1 GCA_019120525.1 Candidatus Eisenbergiella stercorigallinarum
TATGTGGTGGGACTGTTGTCCGCGGACCTGTCCGCCGACCTGCTGGATCCGGCAAGCTGGATAAAGGAAAATTATCCGCTGATGTCCTCCCGCAGCAGGGAAGGAGAGTTTGGGACAGGCCATAACTCGTATATCACGGATGAGGACGGATTCGTCTGGAACGCTTATCACGCCCGCCCCGGCATTGATGGTCCCAGGAGCGCGGGATTTCGCAGGGTGCATTTCGGGCCTGACGGCTATCCGGTGCTGGACCTGACGGAAGAACGCGATCTTTCGCCGGAGCTGGTGTGGGTGTCTTCCAGGGTGACTGTGAAAAAATAAGAAGATGAACTGCCTATAACTCTTCGGGAGGGAGCCCGCGCGGTATTTCATGGGCGCGGCGGAACTCCCTCGGGCTGAGGCCGGTGCTCTGTTTGAACTGACGGCAGAAATGCTCCACATTCCGGTACCCGCAGAATTCGGCTGCTGCCGCGACCGTTTTTTCCGTATATAAAAGCTGGTCCTTGGCCAGCCGGATCCGGGCCCGGATACGGTCGTCCATACAGGAAATCCCGAAGGCATTCCTGTAGATGGTCTGCAGATAGCCTTCGGAGAGATGGAGCTTTTGCGCCATCAGGGAAACGCTCCAGGCAAGCTGCGGGCTGTTGTAGATGGATTTGCGAAGGGAGAGCAGCTCCTGAAAGCGCGAATGAGGCTGCGGCTGTGGGATTTTTTCTCCGACTGCTTCATGCAGCTCAAAAAACAGAAGAGACAGGAGCTGGTCAATGATCCTTTCGTTGTCTTTGCCGGGAAAGGAGTTTTTCCAGGTGAGGAGCTGAAAGAGGCTGTGACAATATTCCGCGTCCGGCAGGGAAAAGGGAGTTCCGAACAGGGGAAAAGAGGTAACGGCGGTTTCGTCGGAATCAAAACGGCACCAGTCGTTTGCGTAACGGCTGCCGCAGGCCCGGTAGTAAATTGGAGTATGGGGAGAATAGAGCACGGCGGAACCTGCAGGATATTCCTGTAGATGATCCGGCGTGCCGAAAAGCGCAGGCGTGCGGGTGAGAAGAAGCAGCCAGCAGTCATGCCCCTGGGGGAGGTCAAAAACAAAGTCCTGATTGTGCGCGGCATCGTATTCCACATATCGGATATGGTTCATGGGCGCCTCCTCCGTCTGGAACGGACACAAGCAATGGCCGCTGTAATCGTTTCTGTCGGAAAATATATCTGATGCGGGAAGAACAGTCAATGAATGAAATATCATATGATGCGGAAAGGAAGGAAAGAGCAAAATGGGCGCTTATCAAACGGGAAAGTACAGGAATGTTTTCGGGGAACTGGGAAAAAGCCGGGAAGAAATACAAAGAAAGCTGGAGGAAAGTATCCATACCTTTTTCTATGGCTCTGAAGAGGAGAGGATTTATCATGAGGCGGGAGAGGATATGGCATATCTGGAGGATACGGGGAACCACGATGCCAGGACGGAAGGGATGTCCTATGGCATGATGATCTGTGTCCAGATGAATATGAAAAAGGAATTTGACCGGATATGGAAATGGGCCAAAACATACATGTGGATGGAAGAAGGGGAAAATGAAGGCTATTTTGCCTGGTCCTGCCGGACAGACGGAGAGAAGAATGCCATGGGGCCCGCTCCGGATGGCGAGGAATTTTTCGCGATGGCCCTTTTCTTCGCCTCTCACAGATGGGGAGACGGCGAGGGGATTTTCTGTTACTCCAAGCAGGCCAGGGATATTCTGAGAGCCTGTCTGCATAAGGGAGAGAACGGAAGGCCCGGTGAACCGATGTGGAACAGGGAGAATCATCAGATCCTCTTCGTGCCGGGGAGTGAGTTTACGGACCCTTCCTATCATCTGCCCCACTTTTATGAACTGTTTGCGTTATGGGCGGATGAAGAGGACCGGGCTTTCTGGAAGGAAGCGGCAAGGGCGAGCAGGAAATATCTGAAAGCGGCATGCCATCCCGCAACGGGAATGAACCCTGAATACGGGGAATTCGACGGTTCCCCCGTCCGCAGGGTGTTTGCCTGGGGAGACCGGCACGATCAGTTCTACAGCGACGCGTACAGGACGGCGGCGAATATCGGCCTGGACTGTGAATGGTTCGGAGCGGATGAAGGGCATTACGGAGCGCCGCTCAGGCTGATGAGGTTCTTACGGACAGATCTGGAGGCCGCGCGCTGTGTTTATGAGGTGGACGGGACGCTCGTGGAGAAGAATGTCCTTCATCCTGTGGGGCTTCTTGCCGCAACGGCCCAGGGGGCGCTTACGGTGAAAAAAGAGGACAGAGAGGCCTGGGAAACCGCGTCCAGATGGGTGGAATGGTTCTGGGAGCAGCCGTTAAGAGAGGGAGGCAGAAGATATTATGATAACTGCCTGTATCTGTTCGCGCTTCTGGCACTGAGCGGAAATTACCGGATCTGGTAAAAGGAAGGAAAAAGGAGGAAAAAGGCATGAAATATAAGAATCCCATTCTCAGCGGCTGTTATCCGGATCCCAGCGTCTGCAGGGCAGGAGATGATTTTTACCTGGTTAACAGCACCTTTGAGTTTTTCCCGGGAGTTCCGGTCTGGCACAGCCGGAACCTGGTGGACTGGGAGCTGATCGGACATTGTATCAGCAGGAAAGAGCAGCTTTGCCTGAATACCGGGTCACAGAATAATACGGGGATTTTCGCTCCCACAATCCGTTTTCATGACGGGACCTTTTATATGATCACCACGAATGTGGGAGAGGGACGTGATATAGGGAATTTTTATGTATGGACGAAGGATCCGGCAGGAGAGTGGTCCGATCCCATTTTCCTGGAAACGCCGGGTATCGACCCGTCGCTGTTCTTCGACGATGACGGAAGGGCATGGTATACGGGGACGGCAGATGCCGGGATCTACATCCAGGAAATCGACCTGAAAGAAGGAAAGCTTCTTGGACAGCCGGTTTCCTTATGGAAGGGGACCGGAGGGGCTTATCCGGAAGGCCCGCACATCTATAAAAAGGACGGCTGGTATTATCTGCTGATATCCGAAGGCGGTACGGAGCGCTGCCACATGCTGACCATGGCAAGAAGCAGGAATCTGACCGGTGGATATGAGGTCTGCCCGTACAACCCGGTGCTGACAAACCGGAGCCTTCCCCTCCCCATACAGTCGGTCGGCCACGCGGACCTGGTCCAGGCTCCGGATGGCTCCTGGTGGGCGGTATGCCTTGGAACAAGAACCTTCTCCTATCCGCCCCGGCACAATCTGGGAAGAGAAACCATGCTGGCGCCGGTGGATTTTTCAGGAGAATGGCCTGTATTTGGGGCAAACGGCTGCCTGACAGAGACATTTGAGGGCCCCTCTTTTGCGGGTCCGTTTGAAAATGCAGGGACGGAGCTGTTTCGAGATGATTTTGCGGAACCGGAGCTGAAGCCGGAATGGAATCTGATCTATACCCCTGAAACCGTATTCTGGAAGACGGGAGAGGGAGGCTTACGTCTTTTGGGAAATGAAAAGAGGCTCTGTGATGCGGAGCGGACAGCCTGGGTTGGAAGAAGGCAGCGGCACCATGATTTTGAATCCGAGGTAAAGCTGACGTTTGACTGTTCGCAGGAAGGAGAAGAGGCTGGACTTGCCATATTCATGAATCACCGGCATCATTATGAAGCGGCCCTGATCCAGGAGGCAGGAAGAAGAAAACTGATCTTAAGAAGGCAGATCGGTTCTCTGTGGAAGGTGGAAAAGGAAATCGATTATTCCGGCAGGACGGTGTGGCTCAGGCTCACCGGAAGCAAAGAGCGTTATGAGTTCCAGTATCGGAGCGGGCAGGAACAGGACTGGATGACACTGGGCGGCGGAGAAACCAT
The DNA here is from genome assembly GCA_019120525.1 of Candidatus Eisenbergiella stercorigallinarum. Lineage (GTDB taxonomy): Bacteria > Bacillota > Clostridia > Lachnospirales > Lachnospiraceae > Eisenbergiella > Eisenbergiella stercorigallinarum. Next base: position 3,844 of record DWUW01000170.1, read on the forward strand.
CTATCTGACCACAGAAGGCGGCGGGCATTTTACCGGAAATTATATTGCCCTTTACAGTATGGGAAACGGGACCCCCTGCAGGACGCAGGCAACATTTGAAAGCTTCCTGTATCGGGGCGGAGAAAATAAATAAAGCGGATCAGGAAGGGACAGCCGGTGCAGAAGCCCCGGTGCAATCCCTTCGGAATGGAGGAAGATTGAAAAATGCGCTCGATAGCGCATTTTTCAATCAGGATTTGCGCCGAAGCGTCGCAAATCCCATTATCGCAGCGCCGAACTGGAGGTTCGGCGCGCGTGCCTCAGCGTAAAAACGCTTCGGCAAGGAGGAAGATATGGTTATTTGTGAAAAGAAAAAAGCATCGGTGCGGGTCTATACCAGGCAGGCTGAGCCGGGAATTTATCCGGACGGGCTTGCCCGGAGCGTGCATTTTTCCGTGAAATGGGAAAACGGGGCGGAGGAGCCGCTGAACGCGGGATATGGGATCCTGTTCGCGGAAGGGACCATCCGGGAGAACAATACGATCTGCCCCAAATGCGTGGCGGACGCGCGCATCGCCGCGCGGAAGGACGGGACATTCGCCGTCACGGCCCGCCGGGTGGAGGAGGACGGAAGCGAGGATGAGGAAAGCCGGGGAAAGCTGCTCTTATGGCTGACAAAGGATTTCATCTCCTTTGAGGCCTGCGGGCTGGTGGAGGAAAAAGAAGCGCAGCGGGAGCGGGAGCTGCCCCGTGCGGATACGGCCTGGGCTGCGGAGGATGTCTGCGCCCGCGCGCTCCTGTACTGGGGAAAGCTGGAACAGACCGGGATACGCCTGCCGGAGCGGGCGGCGGTCTCCTGCGCGCAGGAGCTGGAGGATGTCCGTGCCCTTGCCGTTTATTCGGACGGCTCCGTCGCAGAAAAACGGGTGGACTGGGACGGCTCGTCCGTGGACTTTGAAACGGAAGGGGAGTATCTGGTAAAGGGCCGGGTGAAAAGCCCCCGTTATCCTTTCCCCCTGGACCGGGGCTGGGGCGATCCGGTGGTTTTCTTCTGGGAAGGGAAGTATTATTATATCGCTACCAATGACAACCGGGACGACGTGGGTTTTTACGTGCGGGAAGCGGACCGGCCGGAGGAGCTGTTCGAGGAAGACAGAAAGCGGCACATAATCCTGGACTATGACGAGGAAAGAGAGTTCATCCAGACCTTCTGGGCGCCGGAATTCCATGAGATCGGAGGGCGTCTGTATATCCTGTTTGCCGTCGGCCCGAAGAAATGGGGGCCGCAGTGCTGGATGATGTGCTTAAAGGAGGGCGGACGGATCACGGACGCGGGAAGCTGGGAGGAACCGGTACGGGTCAGGAAGAAGGACGGAAGCTTCCTGTGCGAAAAGGGGATCACGCTGGATATGACTTACATCCGGGCCGAAAAGGCTTCCTATGTGGTCTGGTCCTACCGGGACGGGATCAATTCGCCTCTGGATACCGGCTCCATGCTGTACATCGCGCAGATCGATGAAAAGGAGCCCTGGAAGCTGATGAGCGATCCGGTGCTCTTAAGCCGTCCCCTGTATGGCTGGGAGAACACGGAGGGGACCATCAACAACGAAGGGCCTCATGCGTTTGTCCGGGATGGGAAGGTATATTTGACCTATTCCGGCGGTTCCGCCAACGGCTACAGCTATGTGCTGGGACTTCTGAGCGCGGACGCTTCCGCGGACCTTCTGGATCCGGCAAACTGGGAGAAGAGCCTTACGCCGGTGCTGTCCTTCTACAGCGTGGAAGGACAGTACGGTCCGGGGCATAATTCCTTCTTCGTGGACCCGGAGGGGAACCTGATGATCGCCTATCACGGGGAGACAGCCATCGACGGCCATCTGCGCTGCCCGGGGATCCGGCGGGTGCACTTCGACATCCAGGGAAGGCCCCGGTTCGACCTTTCGGCGGACAGGGACCTGAAGCCGGAGCTGAGCGACGTGGAGCTGCGGATCACTGTGAAACCGGATAAGGGAGATAAAGCCTGAAAAAAGCCCGGAACTGGAAGCGGGCAGCAAATTTTCTAAACAAAAGAGCAAACCATAAGAATGGCGGGCGGTCCTGCCCATGCTATACTGAACAGCATGACAGCGGAAATGATTTTGAAGCAGTAAAATGGAAACGGAGGAGAAAATCAGATGTATTTTGATCTGTCCGGCCATTGGCAGGCCGATATCGGAGATGGGAAAACATATTCCATGCGGCTTCCGGGAACGCTTGATGAAAACGGAATCGGGCATAAGGATCTGGGGCAGAACCAGTGGCACCCGGACGCGGGACTGGGAAACGCGGGGGAAGGATTTGACGGGAACGCGCCCATCGCTACCCGGTTTACCAGAAAATATACCTTTGAGGGGGAAGCGCGTCTTCCTGGAGGCGGAGCAGGCCAGATGCCTGCGGCTTCTGGTGGACGGAAAGGAGGCGCCGCATTTTACGGAAGGCACCCTTTCCACCCCGCATGTGTTCGAGGTGACCGGGCTTCTGAACGGGGACAATGAGATCGCGCTTCTGTCCGACAACAGCTATCCCGGCCTGCCCCATGACGCCATCGTGTATTCCTCGGCGGCCACGGATGAAACGCAGACCAACTGGAACGGCGTGCTGGGGTATCTGCGGCTGCGCGTGGAGGAGCCGGTGTTCCTGTCGGCGCTTCGGATCTATCCGGAGAAGGCGGAGGCCGGCGGGACGGCAGGCAGCCTCACCGTACAGGCGGAGATTTCCTCCGACCGGTTCTGGAGCGGCGTCCTGCGGGTGGAAAGCGAAGCGCTGAAAAAGGATGCGGGAAACGGCGCGGTGGCCTGTTATGAAAAGAAGATCAGCGTGCAGCCCGGCATCACCCGCGTTGTGCTGAAGGAGCTTTTGCTGGCGGAGGGTGTGAGAAGCTGGGATGTGGAAGAGGGCAGTCTTTACGGGCTGACCGCGCGGCTGCTGCCGGTGGAAGAAAACGGGGCGGGGCCGGGAAGCAGCCGGACGGAAACCTTCGGCATCCGCACCTTCGGGGATAACGGAACAGGTAGGCTTGCCATCAACGGCCGGGTGATTTTCCTGCGCAGCGAGGCCAACTGCTGCGAATTCCCGGAAACAGGCCATCCGCCCATGACGGTAGAGGAATGGACGGACGTTCTGGCGCGCTACCGTTCCTATGGGATCAATTGCATGCGCTTTCATTCCCACTGCCCGCCGGAGGCGGCGTTTACTGCGGCGGATCAGATGGGCATGCTGATGCAGCCGGAGCTGTCCCACTGGGACCCGGTGCATGCCTTTGAAGCGCCGGAGAGCTTTGCCTACTATCAGACGGAGCTGAAGCAGGTGATCCTGACGCTGGCCAATCACCCTTCCTTCGTGATGCTCACCTTCGGAAACGAGCTGGCGGCGGGACCGGTGGGACACGCCAGAATGGACAGCATGCTGGCCCTGGCGCACGAGCTGGATCCTACCCGGCTGTATGCCAACAGCTCCAACGCCCACTACGGGGATCGGGGAATCGATCCGGAGAGCGATTTTTACGCCTCCCAGAAATATTTCGGCCATGACCTGCGCGGAACCCATGCGGGCGGCGGAGAGGACGGCGCGCTTCAGGGCTATATCAACAACCGCTATCCCGACGCGGCGCAGAATTACGACGCGTCCATGGCCGAGATCCGGAAGGTTTATCAGAAGCCGGTTTTCAGCTTTGAGGTGGGGCAGTTCGAGGTGCTTCCCGACTTTCATGAGCTGGAGTCCTTCCGCGGGATCTCCGACCCCGCCAACCTGCGGCTGGTGCAGGAACGGGTGAAAAAGGCCGGGATTTCCGATGAGGAATGGGAAAAACAGGTGGAGGCGACGGGAGAGATCTCCCGCCTGGCCTACAGAGAGGAGATCGAAGCGGCCATGCGCACAAGGGAGCTGTCCGGCATTTCCCTGCTGGGACTGCAGGATTTCCCCGGACAGGGGACGGCGCTGGTGGGGATGCTGAATTCCCATCTGGAACCCAAGCCCTATCCCTTCGCGAAACCCGAGAAGTTTCGGGCCTTTTTCCGGGATCAGCTGCCGCTTGCGCTGCTGCCCCGTTATACCTGGGAAAACACGGAAGAGCTGACGGTGCCGGTGAAGATCGCCAATTATGGGAAAACGGCTCTCTCCGGGAAGGTCTGCTGCACCCTTCGCAGAGAGGCGGCAGAGACATCAGACTGCGGGCTGATCGCCCGGGCGGAAACGGAAGCCGCCTGCTTCCCGGCAGGGACGCTGACGGATGCGGGCTGTGTGACCCTTCCGCTGCATGCCGTAAAGACCGCCTCCCGCCTGACCCTCACCATGGAGGTGGGGGGAGCGGTGAACCGCTATCCCGTCTGGGTTTATCCTGCGGCTTCCGTCAGAATGCCGGTCTGCCCGGAAAATGTTTACGAGACGCAGCGTTTTGACGAAAAGGCAAAAGAGATCCTTGCGGCAGGCGGCCGTGTGTATCTGACCCCGCCCTCCACGAAGGAAGCCCTGCCCAGATCCATCCGCGCCCAGTTCACCACGGACTTCTGGTCGGTTGGCACCTTTGCCCAGCAGGCGGGCGGCATGGGACAGCTCATTGACAGCGCCCATCCCCTGTTTGCGGATTTCCCCACGGAAAGCCACACCGACTGGCAGTGGTGGCCGATGGCCTCTCAGAGGGCGGTGATCCTGCCGAAGCGGATCCGGGCCATCATCACGGAAATGGACAGCTACGCCCATCTGCGGCCCATGGCCCAGCTGTTTGAGTGCCGCTGCGGCGGCGGGCGCCTGCTGTTTTCCTCCCTGGGCCTGCAGGATCTGCAGCAGTATCCGGAGGCGAGGGCGCTGCTTTCCTCCATTTATCGCTACCTGGGAAGCGAAGCCTTCGCGCCCCGGCAGGAGCTGGATGTGGAGACGGTGGCTTCGCTGGTAAGATAAGGAAGCGCAGGGAAAGAAGAGATCCGAAAGGCTGTTCATTCAGCCGGACGGTTCTCTTTTTTTTCGCAGAAAAATACGGCTCCCCTGTAATTCCCGCCGGAAAAACCGTAGTATACAGATGAGGGGAGGTGGCGGACATGGAGGACGGCCAGATCATTCAGCTTTTTTTCGAGCGTTCGGAGCGTGCGATCCGGGAGCCGGAGCGAAAATACGGCGGACTGTGCAGAAGCATTGCCGGAAAAATCCTGAACGACAGAGAGGATGCAGAGGAATGCGTGAACGACGCGCTTCTGGCGGTCTGGAACGCGATTCCGCCCAACCGGCCGGACATGCTCCAGCCCTATCTCTGCCGGATCGTGAGGAATCTGTCCCTGAAAAAATACCATTCCAATACCGCGCAGAAAAGAAACCGGCAGTACGATGTGCTCCTGGAGGAGCTTTCGGACTGCCTGGACAGCGGAAGGAGCGTGGAGGAAGAGATCCTGGCAAGAGAGCTGGCGGAGGAGCTGAACGCATTTCTGAAAGCGCTGGACAGCCGGGACCGGATCCTGTTCGTGCAGAGATACTGGTACTGCCTTTCCATCCCGGAAATCGCAGAAAATCTGCGCATGACCCGGAATGCGGTCAGAGTGCGGCTGCACCGGCTCCGGGAAAGACTGAAGCGATATCTGGGTCAGAAGGAAGCATATGGAAGGGAATCCGAAAAAAACGGAACGCCCGCAGAATGCCGGAAAGGGCGGCAGGAAAGGAGAGCGGATGAACATCAGGGAACTGGAAGCGGCGGTCAGCGCCATTGAGGACAGCTACATTCTGGAAGCGGGAGAGACGATCGGACTGCAGGAGCGGACGGCGCGGAAGCTTCCGCACAGGCTGCCGCTTCGGCTTCCGTATGGACTGCCGTTTCGTTTTCCGCGCAGGCTGCCGCTTCGGCTTCCATGCGGGCGGCCTTCCCGTTTTTCGCCCGGCTTCACAGGCGGCACAGGGAGAAAAGCACGCATCGCTGCGGCCTGTCTGGCGGGAGCGCTCTTTCTTTGCGCGTTTTCCCTGCCCGCCGCTGTGGCGGCTGGCAGCATACCGGCCTACGACCTTCTGCATTCCCTTTTCCCGAAGACCGCAGAGCGTCTTACGCCGGTTCAGCTTTCCTGTGAGGATAACGGGATCCGGATGGAGACGGAGGCGGTGTATGTTTACGGGGATACGGCGGAAATCTATCTTTCCCTGCAGGATCTGACCGGATCACGGATCGATGAAACGACAGATCTGTTTGACAGCTATTCCATCCGGCTTTCCGGTAGCGGCTCCGGCATCGGAACCTGCTCCCGAATCTCCTTCGATCCGGAAACCGGAAAAGTATTTTTTCTCGTTCAGATGCAGCGGACGGACGGAAAAGAGATCGAAGGCCGGAAGGTGGATTTTCGTGTGTCCGGCTTCCTGACCGGGAAGCAGCAGATCGAAGCGGAGCTGACGCAGATCACGCCGGAGCGCCTGGAAGAGAAAACCCGCCTGCAAAGGGAAGCGGCTTCCCGGGGAAGCGGCGGAATGGATCTGGAAAAGGTGGATGAGGAAAGCCGCCTTGGCTTTCTTGTACCGGATGCAGAACAGGCCTTTTCTCCCGCAAAGGGCGTAACGGTCACCGCATACGGCTGGGTGGACGGCAGGCTTCGCGTCCAGGTGCATTATGCGGATATTCTGAATACGGATAATCACGGCCGCGTCTTTCTGAAGGACGGAGACGGCAATCTGATTTCCGATTTCGGAAGCGCCGCTTTCTGGGATGAAGAGCGCTCCGGAAGCTATCAGGAATATTTCTTTGACGTGGGGCCGGATCAGTTCACGGAGGAATGGTCCGTATGGGGAGATTTTACGACCTGTACCTCTCTGCTGGAAGGAGACTGGAGAGTATCCTTTCCTGCGGCAGACCGCGGCGGGGCCGCAGCCTTCCGGTAACGTTACTTTTCATGGGACGGGGGGATCAGACGAAATGTTCCGCGAATCTTTACAGGAAAACATTTCGCAGGGTCTTCCATGGAACATTCTTCCCATATACGGTTGAAAAATAAAAAATTAGATTTGTAACCGTACAAAAATCCATTTTTTACGGATCCAATTCCGGAAAATGTTATTCTGAACCGTACTTTTCATGACATGATACGGTTAAAAAATTGAAAATCCTGTTTTTAACTGTACAGGATGC
>DWUW01000014.1 GCA_019120525.1 Candidatus Eisenbergiella stercorigallinarum
AAATGAACGCCCTTGCCGCAAATATCACATTTTGCCATCTTCGCACCTCCTAAACCAATATATTTTTCAAACCGCAACATGTGTATGATAACAGAAAGAAAAGGAATTTGCAAGCGAAATCTGCGAAAAACGCGGGAAGAAAAATAATTATCTCTTCCATTTTGTTCGGAAAGCGGTTATAATATGCTTATATTTGTGCCGTTTTGAGGGATAGAGCGCGGTCGGCAGTCTGTGCCGGAGGGACCGGCGCCGCTTATCCAGGGAAAACAGTGCTGTCCGCAGCGGCAAAGAAGGAGGTTCTACATGAAGGGTTCATATCTGAACACCCATATGGGCAATATAACGATTGACAGAGAAGTTATTGCGCAGTATGCGGGGATCGTCGCCATGGAATGCTTCGGCATCGTCGGTATGGGCATTACGGTTAAGGACGTGGTGAAGCTTCTGAAGAAGGACAATGTGACGAAAGGGATCGCCGTTACGGTCAATAACAACAAGCTGACACTGGACTTCCATGTGATCGTTTCCTATGGCGTGAGTATTCTGGCGGTATCCAACAATCTGATCGATAATGTGAAGTACAAGGTGGAAGAATTCACAGGCATGGAAATTGAGAAGATCAACATCTTCGTAGAAGGTGTGCGAGTGATTGATTAAGGAGGACAGTAGTTGTGAATTTGCAGACAATTGACGCTGGCTGCCTGGCGAAGATGTTTCTGGCAGGAGCCAAGAGACTTGAAAGCAAAAAGGAATGGATCAATGAACTGAACGTATTTCCGGTACCGGACGGAGATACGGGAACGAATATGACGCTTACCATCATGTCGGCTGCGAAAGAGGTGGCCGCCATGACGGAACCTGATATGAAGTCGCTTTCCAAGGCGGTTTCCTCCGGCTCCCTGCGCGGGGCGAGGGGAAACTCCGGCGTTATCCTTTCCCAGCTGTTCAGAGGCTTTACCAAGGGGATCCGCGACTATGACGTGCTCACGGTGCCGATCCTTGCCGACGCGGGCGAGAAGGCGGTGGAGACGGCGTACAAGGCGGTCATGAAGCCGAAGGAAGGAACGATCCTCACCGTTGCGAAGGGCGCGTCCCTGAAGGCGAGAGAGCTTGCCGACGCGGGCGAGGAGGATATGGAGAAGTTCCTCAGCGAGATCATTTCCCACGCGGAATATGTGCTCAGCCAGACACCGGAGATGCTTCCGGTCCTGAAGCAGGCAGGCGTGGTGGATTCCGGCGGACAGGGCCTGGTGGAAGTGCTTCACGGCGCGTTTGACGCTTTTACCGGAAAGGTTTCTGCGGACTCCCTGGATTTCTCCGAGCAGGCGAAGCCGGCGCCTTCCGAAGGAGGCGTGAAGGGAAGCCTGGAGGCGCAGGCGGAGATGGAGATCAAATTCGGCTACTGCACCGAATTTATCATCATGCTGAACAAGACCTTTAATATCAAACAGGAGATGGATTTTAAGGCCTATCTGGAATCCATCGGCGATTCCATCGTGGTGGTAGCGGACGACGACGTGGTCAAGGTGCACGTACATACCAATGACCCCGGACTTGCGATCCAGAAGGCATTGAAGTACGGCGCCCTTTCCAATATGAAGATTGACAACATGCGCCTGGAGCATCAGGAGAAGCTGTTTAAGCTGTCCGAAAAGGAGAAGCAGGCGCAGGAGGCTCCCGCAGCGCAGGAAGCGGCGGGCGAGCATAAGGACGCCGGTTTTATCGCGGTTTCTGCCGGGGACGGCCTTGCGGAGATCTTCCGGGGGCTGGGTGTGGACTATGTGATCGAAGGCGGCCAGACCATGAATCCCAGCACGGAGGACGTGGTCAACGCGATCGGCAAGGTCAATGCGGACACGGTATACGTACTGCCCAACAATAAAAACATCATCCTTGCGGCCAGCCAGGCAAAGTACCTGGTGGAGGATAAGAACGTGGTAGTGGTCCCCACAAAGACGATTCCCCAGGGTATCACGGCTGTGATCAATTTTGTGCCGGATATGGGAGCGGAGGAGAACGAGGCTTCCATGACGGAGGAGATCTCCCATGTGAGGACCGGAGAGGTGACTTATGCGGTCCGTGATACGGTGATCGATGATAAGCAGATCCGTCAGGGCGATTATATGGGAATCGGGGACGACGGGATCCTGGCTGTGGGTTCGGATGTGGCGGATGTGGCGTATGATATGACTGCCGCCATGATGGACGACGACTGCGAGCTGATCAGCATCTATTATGGGGCTGACGTGACGCAGGAGGACGCCGAGAACCTGAAGGCCAGGGTGGAGGAGCGTTATCCTTCCTGCGATATCGAGCTGCAGTACGGCGGACAGCCGATCTATTCCTATATTATTTCGGCGGAGTAAGGGCCGTATCTGCCGCGGCCTGCCGGGGCCGAAGCGGGGTGGAAAACCGGAAAATATGAAGATTCAGACAGAATTGACGTCAATTAAGGGAGTCGGCGAAAAGACCGCGGAGCTTTTCGCCAGGCTCCATATTACAAATGTGGGGGAGCTTTTGGAGCATTATCCAAGAGACTACGAAAAAATGGACGCGCCAGTGACCGTTTCGGCGCTGACGCCCGGAAGGGTGTGCGCCGTGCGTGCGGCCGTGATCGGCATGCCGCAGGTAAAGAGGGTGCGTTCCCTGGTCATAGCCACTGTACAGGCCGGCGATGCGACCGGCTTTTTTCGTCTCACTTTTTTCGGCATGCCTTATCTGAGAAGCGTCCTGAAGCCGGGAAGCGTCCATATCTTCCGTGGGCTCTGCCAGCAGGGATATGCGAAAAAGGCAGGGCGTCCGGCAGCGGGCTCCTCGCTGATGCAGATGGAGCAGCCTGCCATTTTCAGCCCGGAGGAGTATGCCGGGCTGCAGGATACCCTGCAGCCTAAGTACGCGCTGACAAAGGGCCTGACCAACCGGATGATGGCCCGGACGGTGCGGGGGGCGCTGGAAGGGCTGGATGGTGGACTGCTGGCAGAATTCCTGCCGGAGGAGATCCGGAGGGAATATGATCTGATCCCCTGGCTGGAGGCGGTACGGAGGATTCACTGCCCTGCGGACCAGGAGGGGCTTGCGGCAGCGGTAAGGAGGCTTTCCTTCAATGAATTCCTGGAATTCTTTCTGGGGCTTTCCCGCCTGAAGAAGGAAAACCGGAGGCGGCAGTTCCCGGATCCCCTGCATGGTGTGCCGGATACGGGCCGGCTGCTGGATGGGCTTCCCTACCGGCTCACCGGAGCGCAGCTGCGGGTATGGGCGCAGATCGAGGCGGATATGGAAAAGGATACGGCCATGAACCGTCTGGTACAGGGGGATGTGGGAAGCGGGAAGACCATCCTCGCTTTTCTGGCCCTTCTTATGTGCGCGGCAAACGGCAGGCAGGGCTGCCTGATGGCGCCCACGGAGGTGCTTGCGGCCCAGCATTTTGAAGCGCTTTCCGGGCTCTGCGCGGAGCATGGGCTCTGTATCCGCCCTGTCCTTCTGACGGGATCGACTCCCGGCCGGGAGAAAAAGCGGATCTATGCGGATATCGCGCAGGGAGAATACAATGTGGTCATCGGCACCCACGCGCTGATCCAGGAGAAGGTGGCGTACCGGGACCTTGCCCTGGTGGTTACGGATGAGCAGCACCGTTTTGGCGTGCGCCAGAGAGAAAGCCTGGCGGAAAAGGGCAGGGAGCCCCATGTGCTGGTGATGAGCGCGACGCCCATTCCCCGTACCCTGGCGATCGTATTGTACGGGGACCTGGATGTGTCCGTTCTGGATGAAATGCCCATAGGGCGCCTCCCCATCAAAAACTGCGTGGTGGGAACCGCCTGGAGGCCGAAGGCCTACGCCTTTCTTGCGGCCCAGGTGAAGGCCGGGCATCAGGCCTATGTGATCTGTCCCATGGTGGAAGAAGGGGAGATGGACGGGCTGGAAAACGTGACGGACTACGCCGGGAAGCTGGAAGCTGCCCTGCCGAAGGAGATCCGGGTCGGCGTGCTGCACGGACGGATGAAGAATGCCCATAAAAATGAGATCATGGGGGATTTCGCGGCGGGAAAAATTGATGTTCTGGTTTCTACCACCGTCATCGAGGTGGGGATCAACGTTCCGAACGCCACCGTCATGATGGTAGAAAACGCGGAACGCTTCGGGCTTGCCCAGCTGCACCAGCTCCGGGGCCGTGTGGGAAGAGGCAGTGCCCAGAGCTACTGTATGTTCATCAGTTCCAACGAAAACGACGCGGTGATGAAGCGGCTGAAGATTCTGAATACCTCCAACGATGGCTTTTTCATCGCCAATGAGGATCTGAAGCTGCGGGGGCCGGGAGATCTGTTCGGCGTGCGCCAGAGCGGCCAGCTGGATTTTAAGATCGGCGATATCTACCGGGACAGCGACCTTGTGCTGAAGGCGTCGGAGCTTGCGGGACGGATCGTATCCGGGGATCCGGAACGGGAAGACCCGAAGCTTGCGCCTCTTTACCGATGGGAAGAGCAGCATGGGAACCCGGTTGACTTTCGAAGCATATAAAGGTAAAATTTTTGAAGCCGTGAGGCATCGGCGAGAAAAGGAATGGAGAAGAATATGGCAAAGATTGCGATCGTTACGGACAGCAACAGCGGTATTACTCAGGCAGAGGCGGAGAAGCTCGGCATCTATGTTCTCCCCATGCCTTTTATGATCGGCGGGGAAACCTTTTTTGAAGGGGTCAATCTGACCCAGGAGGAATTTTACCGGAAGCTGCGGACGGGCGTGCCGGTTTCCACATCCCAGCCCGCTCCGGATTCCGTCCTGCGGTTATGGAGAAGGCTTCTTCTGGATTATGACCAGGTCGTGCACATTCCCATGAGCAGCGGGCTTTCCGGCTCCTGCCAGACAGCCGTGATGCTGGCCGATGATTTTGACGGCAGGGTTCAGGTGGTGAACAACCAGCGGATCTCCGTCACCCAGAGGCGTTCCGTGGAGGACGCCATCCGCCTGGCGGACGAGGGGATGGACGCTGCGCAGATCCGGGAATTTCTGGAAAAGGATAAATTCAATTCCAGCATATATATTATGGTGGATACCCTTTTTTATCTGAAAAAGGGCGGCCGCATCACCCCGGCGGCAGCGGCGCTGGGAACGCTTCTGCGCTTAAAGCCCGTGCTTCAGATCCATGGGGAAAAGCTGGACGCTTTTGCCAAGGCAAGGACGACGGCGTCCGCCAGGCAGATCATGCTGAACGCGGTGATGAATGATGTGACGAAACGGTTTCACAGGCCGCTTTCGGACTGCAGGATGTGGGTGGATTTTGCCCATACGCAGAATGAGGAAGCGATCCTGGATTTCCAGAAGGAGGTCCTCGCTCATTTCCCGGGCGCGGAAAGCCATGTGGATCCCCTGTCCTTGAGCGTATCCTGCCACATCGGACCCGGCGCGCTGGCGGTGGCGGTTACGATGAGAAATGACTGATAGGGAGAGCAGAATGAATCAGAACAGTTATGACGCCTCCAGCATTACGGTGCTGGAAGGCCTTGAAGCGGTCCGGAAAAGGCCGGGCATGTATATCGGAAGCGTTTCCACGAAGGGACTGAACCATCTGGTTTACGAGATCGTGGACAACGCGGTGGACGAGCATCTGGCCGGCGTATGCGACCGGATCTGCGTGACGCTGGAGGCGGACGGCTCGGCCACCGTGGACGACAACGGAAGAGGGATCCCTGTGGGAATGCATGAAAAGGGCGTGAGCGCGGAGCGCCTGGTGTTTACCACGCTGCACGCGGGAGGAAAATTCGATCATTCCGCATACAAGACCAGCGGCGGATTGCACGGCGTCGGCTCCTCCGTGGTCAACGCCCTTTCCTCCAGAATGACCGTGCGCGTCCGCCACGGCGGGAAAATCTATGAAGACCGGTACGAGCGGGGCATTCCCACGGTAGAGCTTGCCGACGGGCTGCTTCCCGTGGTGGGAAAGGCGAGGAACACAGGGACCTGCATCAATTTCCTCCCGGACGATACGATCTTTGAAAAGACCCGTTTTAAGGAGGACGAGATCAAAAGCCGTCTGCATGAGACGGCTTACCTGAACCCTGCGCTCACCATTGTTTTCACGGATAAGAGGAAAGAAGAGCCGGAGGTGATCGAATATCATGAGCCGGAAGGGATCGTGGGCTTCATCCGGGATCTGAACAAATCCCGGGAAGCGGTATGCGATGTGATCTCCTTTTCCGGCGAGAGCGACGGCATTTCCGTGGAGGGCGCCTTCCAGTATGTGAATGAATTTCATGAAAATGTGCTTGGCTTCTGCAACAATATTTACAACGCGGAGGGCGGCACCCATCTGACCGGCTTTAAGACCACTTTTACCAATATCATCAATACCTATGCCAGACAGCTGAATATCCTGAAGGAAAAGGATCAGAATTTTACCGGCCCGGACGTAAGGAACGGCATGACCGCAGTGATCTCCATCAAGCATCCCGATCCCCGCTTTGAGGGACAGACCAAGACCAAGCTGGACAATCAGGACGCGGCGAAGGTGGTGGGGAAGGTGACCGGCGAGGAGCTGGTCCGTTATTTTGACCGGAACCTGGAGACCTTAAAGAGCATCATCGGCTGCGCGGAGAAGGCGGCGAAGATCAGAAAGACCGAGGAGCGGGCGAAGACCAACCTGCTCACCAAACAGAAATTTTCCTTTGACTCCAACGGAAAGCTGGCGAACTGCGAATCCAGGGACGCCTCCCGCTGCGAGATCTTCATCGTGGAGGGGGATTCCGCCGGAGGCAGCGCCAAAATGGCGAGGGACCGTTCCTATCAGGCGATCCTTCCCATCCGGGGAAAGATCCTGAACGTGGAAAAGGCAAGCATCGACAAGGTGCTTGCGAACGCGGAGATCAAGGCCATGATCAACGCCTTCGGCTGCGGCTTTTCCGAGGGATACGGGAACGATTTTGACATCTCGAAGCTGCGCTATGACAAGATCATCATCATGACGGATGCGGATGTGGACGGCTCCCATATCTCCACCCTGCTTCTGACCCTGTTTTACCGCTTCATGCCGGAGCTGATCTTTGAGGGCCATGTGTACCTGGCCATGCCGCCGCTTTATAAGGCCATGCCTTCTAAAGGGAAGGAAGAGTATCTGTACGACGACAAGGCCCTGGAGCGCTATCGGAAGAAGCATAAAGGCCCCTTTACCCTGCAGCGGTATAAGGGACTGGGGGAAATGGACGCCTCCCAGCTCTGGGAGACCACGCTGAATCCCGAGACACGGCTGTTGAAGCAGGTGGAGATCGAGGACGCCAGAATGGCTTCGGAGGTGACGGAGCTTCTGATGGGAACGGACGTGCCGCCCAGACGGACCTTCATCTATGAATACGCGCCGGACGCGCAGCTTGATATTTAACGGAGATGGAAGATTTGGATGAGAAGATCATAAAAACAGAATATTCGGAGATCATGCAGAAGTCCTTTATCGATTACGCCATGAGCGTTATCGTGGCCAGGGCCCTGCCTGATGTGCGCGACGGGCTCAAGCCCGTACAGCGCCGGACTCTGTACGACATGTATGAGCTGGGCATCCGTTATGACAGGTCCTACCGGAAATGCGCCCGTATCGTGGGAGATACCATGGGCAAATACCATCCCCACGGGGACAGCTCTATCTATGACGCCCTGGTGGTGATGGCCCAGGACTTCAAAAAGGGCCTTCCGCTGGTGGACGGACATGGGAATTTCGGGAACATCGAGGGCGACGGCGCGGCAGCCATGCGTTATACGGAGGCCCGCCTGGAGCAGGTGACCCAGGAAGCCTTCCTTTCTGACCTGGATAAGGACGTGGTGGATTTCGGGCCGAATTTTGACGAGACGGAAAAGGAACCCCTGGTCCTTCCGGTGAAGATCCCGAATCTCCTGGTCAACGGCTCCGAGGGTATCGCGGTGGGCATGGCTACCAGCATCCCTTCCCATAACCTGGGAGAGGTGATCGAGGCGGAGAAGGCTTTTCTGAGAAATGAGGACATCTCCACCGCAGAGCTTCTTGAGATCCTGCACGGCCCGGATTTTCCTACCGGCGGCATCGTTACCAACAAAGACGACCTGCTTCCCATCTATGAAACGGGGAGCGGGAAGATCCGCATCCGGGGGAAGGTGGAGGTGGAAAAGGGGAAGGGCGGGAAGACGAACGTGGTCATCACCGAGATCCCCTATCCCATGATCGGCGCCAATATCGGCAAGTTCCTGTCGGATGTGGCAGCCCTTGCGGAAACGAAGAAGACCGCGGATATCAGCGATATCTCCAACCAGTCCTCCAAGGAGGGGATCCGCATCGTGATCGAACTGAAAAAGGATGCGGACGCGGATAATTTCATCAACATGCTCTATAAGAAAACCCGGCTGGAAGACACCTTCGGTGTGAACATGCTTGCCATCGCGGACGGCCGTCCCGAGACCCTGGGGCTTCGGGGCATCCTGAAGGCCCATGTGGACTTTTTGTATCAGGTCACCACAAGAAAATATGAAAATCTGCTTGCCCGGGAGAAAAGCCGCAGGGAGATCCAGGAGGGCCTGATCCGGGCCTGCAATGTGATCGATCTGATCATCGAGATCCTGCGGGGATCCAGGGACCGGGCCATGGCGAAGGCCTGCCTGGTGGAAGGAAAGACAGACGGCATCCGTTTCCGGTCGAAGGAATCAAAGGTGATGGCAGCGCAGCTTTCCTTTACGGAAAACCAGGCCAACGCCATCCTGGAGATGCGCCTGTACAAGCTGATCGGGCTGGAGCTGGAAGCGCTGATCAAGGAGCATGAGGAGACCCTCGCGAACATCTACCGTTATGAGGACATCCTGGAGCGCAGACAGTCCATGACCCAGGTCATCATAAACGAACTGGACGAGATCAGAAAAAAGTTCGCCCGTCCCCGCAGGACGGTGATCGATAACTGCGCGGAGGCGGTATTTGAGGAGAAGAAGCAGGAAGAAGCGGACGTCATGTTCCTGATGGACCGGTTCGGCTACGCGAAGACCATTGACATGGCCGCTTATGAACGCAATAAGGAGGCGGCAGATTCAGAAAACCGTTTTGTGTTCCAGTGCAGGAACACGGGCAGGGTCTGCCTGTTTACCAATACCGGCCAGCTGTACACCGTAAAGGTATCCGACCTTCCCTACGGAAAATTCCGGGACAAGGGGACGCCGGTTGACAATGTGAGCAGCTACGACTCCGCGAAGGAGGAGATCCTTGCCGCCTGCAGCCAGTCGGAGCTGAATCTGTACCGGGTGATCTTCACCACCCGGATGGGGATGATCAAGGTAGTGGACGGCGGGGAATTCGACGTGGCGAAGCGCACTGTGGCCGCCAGCAGGCTGCAGGAGGGCGATGAGCTCCGGGATGTGACCGTATGGAAGGAGCAGCAGACCGTGGTGCTTCAGACCCATAAGGGATTTTTCCTGCGTTTTGCCGTGGAGGAGATTCCGGAAAAGAAGAAGGCCGCCGTGGGCGTGCGCGCCATCCGCCTGAGCCCGGACGATTTTGTGGAGGCGGTGCACTTTACCGGGCCCGGAGAAGAGGAGGCCATCCCCTTCGGCGACAGGCAGCTGGAGCTTTCCCGCCTGAAGATCGCAAAGCGGGACGGGAAAGGGACGAAGGCACGGGCATAGCCGGACGGTATGGATGACGGAAAAAGCATTGCCTTTTTGGAAAAGGGCAATTATAATGGGAGACAGATTCCGGCATAAAACGGGAATCGGAAAGGTATGAAGACTGATGAGAGTGATCGCGGGAGAGGCGAGGAGCCTGCCGTTAAAATGTCCAGAAGGGCTGGATACGAGACCGACCACGGACCGGATCAAGGAAACCCTGTTCAACATCCTGCAGCCATGGATCCCCGGCAGTATATTTGTGGACCTGTGCAGCGGAAGCGGGGCCATTGGAATAGAGGCAATAAGCCGCGGGGCGAAGCGCGCCTGGTTTGTGGAAAACGGGGCGAAGGCCGTAAAATGTATCCAGGAAAATCTGCATTTCACGAAGTTTGAGGATCGGGCCGTTGTACTCAGGCAGGATGTGGTATCCGCGCTTTCCGGCATCCATGAGAAGGAAGCGGACGTGATCTTCATGGACGCGCCCTATGAGGCGGGGCTGGAGGAACCGGTCCTTGAGACGCTTTCCCGGATGCCGTACGTGACGCGGGAGACGCTGATCGTATTCGAGGCGGAAAAGAACCGGGATTTTTCCTTCGCAGAAGACTGCGGTTTTGAGGTGACGCGGGAAAAGATCTATAAAACGAACAAGCATGTATTTATGAGAAAGAGGGAGACGGAGCGCTGAAGGCGTTTCGCAGCGAAGAACATTATGAAAGCAGCGATTTATCCGGGAAGCTTTGACCCCGTGACGTTCGGCCATCTGGACATTATCCGGAGGGCAGCGTCGATTTTTGATGAATTAACGGTCAGTGTGCTGAATAATACGCAGAAGACTCCGTTGTTTTCTGTGGAGGAACGTGTTAAAATACTGGAAGAAGCGACAAAGGATCTGCCGAATGTGAAGATTGATTCCTTTTCCGGCCTTCTGATCGATTATGCCAGAAGGAAGAATGTACATGTGGCGATCCGCGGGCTGCGCGCCATCACGGATTTTGAGTATGAGCTGCAGACCGCCCAGACGAATACCATGCTGTCGGGCGGGGAACTGGACACCATGTTTCTGACCACGCGGCTGGAATACGCGTATCTCAGTTCTTCCAGTGTGAAGGAGATCGCGCAGTTCCATGGCGATATTTCAAAATGTGTGCCGGAATTTGTGGCGAAGCTTCTGTATGAGAAATATGGACATGCGTAGACGCTTCTGAAAAAATGAGACGAAAAAGCGCCGGATCTGTATCGGGATGGGACAGACAGCGGGTATGGAGGGAAAATGAGCAGCAGAATCGAGCAGTTAATTGATGAAATTGAAGAATATATTGACAGCTGTAAGTATCAGCCTCTTTCCAGCACAAAGATCATTGTGAATAAGGAAGAGCTGGAGGAGCTTCTCAGGGAGCTCCGGATGAA
The DNA here is from genome assembly GCA_019120525.1 of Candidatus Eisenbergiella stercorigallinarum. Taxonomy (GTDB): domain Bacteria; phylum Bacillota; class Clostridia; order Lachnospirales; family Lachnospiraceae; genus Eisenbergiella; species Eisenbergiella stercorigallinarum. Next base: position 11,011 of record DWUW01000014.1, read on the forward strand.
AACGCCGGATGAGATCAAGCGCTACCAGAAGATCATCAATAACAAGGAAGCGATCCTGAACGACGCGAGGGAAAAGGCCGAGGCGCTGATCAATGAGGCGACCGCCCATACCACGGAGCTTGTCAGCGAGCATGAGATCATGCAGCAGGCCTATGCCCAGGCAAATGAAGTGGTCAATATGGCGACGCAGCAGGCGCAGGAGATCCTGGACAACGCCACAGTGGAGGCAAACAGCGTAAAGGCGTCCGCCATTCAGTATACGGATGATATCCTCGCCAATCTGGAGCAGATCATTGAGAATGGCATCAATATAGCGAATGAGCATTACGGACGGCTGATCGACGATCTGAATGGCTGTCTGAATGTGGTGCAGTCCAACCGGATGGAGCTGAGGCCGGATGAGATCGATGATACCGCTTCCATGCCGGATTTGTCCGCGCAGGATCCGAAGGAGAATGAGGACCTGGAGCTTATGTGAAGCCGGGCAGGGAAGCACGGCGGGGAACAGAGGCCGGAAACGGCGGTCAGACTGAAAATGAAAAATGCTGCGGCATCGTCCGCGGCATTTCTTCTGTGAAAGGATGGAAACGGATGAAAAGAAGGATCCTGTGGAAGCTGCTTCTTGCGGCAGTGTTTTTGTGCCTGGCTGTTCCTGCTCCGGATGTGCAGGCGGCAGAGCCGGTGGTCATTGTGATCGATCCCGGACATGGCGGGGAAAACCGCGGAGGCGAGGTGGAAGGACAGTTCCTGGAAAAAGAGATCACGCTCCAGACGGCGCTTTCCATGAAACAGACGCTGGAACAGTTTGAAGGCGCGGAGGTTTATCTGACCAGGACAGGAGATCAGGAGCTGTCCCTGGAACAGAGGGCGCAGATCGCGAAGGCATATGACGCGGATTTTCTGTTTTCCCTCCATTATAATATGTCTTCCTCCCATAACCTGTACGGGTCGGAGGTCTGGACATCAGCTTTCGGTGAATCCTTTGCGGCCGGGCAGACCTTCGCCGGGCTTCAGCTGGCGGAAATGGCCGGGAACGGACAGTATATCCGGGGAGCCAAAACAAGGCTGAACAGCCGTGGAACGGATTATTACGGCGTGATCCGGGAATCCAGGCAGCTGGGGATTCCCTGTGTGATCATTGAACATTGCTATATGGACCATCCTGTCGACAGCCATCAGATCGATACTTCCGAAGAAGTATCAGCCATGGGCGTCAGCGACGCACTGGCAGTGGCAAAATATTTCCGCCTGAAATCCCCTTCGCTCGGGCTGGATTATAGCGGATATTCCTACGCGCAGATCCCGGCCCCGCAGGGAACCGCGGCTCCGGACCGTACGGCTCCGGAAAGCGTAAGTCTCAGCGTGCTGTCTGCAGATCCGGCGGACGGGCGGGCGGTGCTTCAGCTGGACGCGCGGGACAGCCAGTCGGGGATCCTTTATTACAGCTGGAGCCTGGACGGGGGTATGACCTGGTCCATGCTCATGCCCTTTGCCAATCTGGGGTCGCTGACTTTTACCATTGAAGCGCCTCTGGTAAGCGGAATGCCTGTTCTCTGCCGGGCGTATAACGGATACGATATGTATTCGGAATGTATGGCGGTCATCCCCTAAAGGAGGAAAACGGCGGAATAATACAGGAAGGCGAGCAGGGTCTGCAGGCATTTGTGGAAGATATACCATCCAAGGGAAAGACCGGTCCCTCGTATCATGCTGTAGGTCTGCGCGATACAGGAAAGCCCGCCGAAGGGGAGCAGGATAAAGGCCCAGAAGGAGTCTGAGGGCTTCAGCCGGGAAAGGCCGCCTGTGATCTCCAGAAGGCAGCCGCAGAGCGCGCGGGGCAGACCGGCTTTCGCGGGAAGAAACAGATCGGGAAGAAGGTTCATCAGGTTAAAAAGGATCATATAGCCGCCCAGGGAAGCGATGGAAACCAGGGCGGAGGTAATGGCATCCTGAGTCTCTTCCAGCAGGATCCTGCCGCTTCCGGGAACCCGTATATCGGCGGGCGGGGAAGAAGCCGGAATATCGCGGTAGAAGGTGAAGCGCAGGAACAGGCCATAGAGCAGGGGG
>DWUW01000015.1 GCA_019120525.1 Candidatus Eisenbergiella stercorigallinarum
ATCCAGCGCCGTAACGTTCTATGGGACGCCCAAGAAGGTCTATGTGTCCCGCAGCTATTATAAGGCGCTGATCGAAAGACTGGGAGAAAGAAGGAGAAAATTATGAGAGATCGAAAAAATGTATTCTGGGGCATTCTGTTTCTGCTTGGAGCCTGTGCCGTCATTGCCGGACGGCTCGGCTTTCTGGAAGGGATCGGCTTCTGGTCCATCCTGTTTTCCCTGGTGCTTGCCGCCGTACTGATCCGGGGCATCATCAAACGCAGCTGGAGCATGATCCTGTTTTCCATCGCCTTTCTGTGCATCGTCAACGACCGGCTCCTGGGAATCGAGAAGCTGACTCCCTGGCCCGTTCTGGGCGCGGCTCTTCTTGGCAACATCGGGCTGAACCTCCTGTTTCCCCACTGGAGCTGGCGGAATTTTGGCTGGCATAGAAGTAACGGGAAAAATATCCCTGCCGCTTCTGAAGACGTGGAAAACTCCGCTTCCGGGGATGCGGGGAATTCCGAATACGAGATCCAAACCGGCGACGACGGCGCGGAAAGCATCCGATGCGAGGTCAATTTCCACTCCTGTGTAAAATACCTGCAAAGCTCCGCCCTGCAGCATGTACGTCTGGAAAATTCCTTCGGTTCCTTCGTCGTATATTTCACCGACTGCGCGCTGTGGCAGCACAGGGGAGCTGTCAATGTTGGGGTAGCCTTCGGCACGACCGAGCTGTATATCCCCGCTTCCTGGCATGTGGTCTGCAATGTTTCCTCCACCTTCGGAGGCGTGAACGAGCATGGCCGCCCGGCGCTGTCTTCCGAGGAGGTGCTGACCATCACCGGAGACGTATCCTTCGGGTCGCTGGAGATTCATTATATCTGAGCCATCCTTCTTACATTTCCCTCCCCTTTCCTGCTCCGCCGCAGGGGCGCGGTTCTTTTCACAGAAGCGGAAACGGATGCCCAGGACAATGGGAACCCGTTTCCGCTTCTCAGGCTTTACTTAAACTTTACATATCTTTTAACTATTTTACGTTTTATTTGCATTTCTTTCCCTTTATACTTTTAAATTGGGATGATAACCCCGTTTTTTTTTAAATCAGTCCGTATTCTATCAATATATAAAGGGGGAGACTCTGCGTGAATGAGGAAAATACCATTATCCAACAGGTATACGCGGCCAAAACGGATAATCAGGAAGCCGACCGTCTGATCGGGGCATATATGCCTTTTATCAAAGCGGAAACGGCAAAATTTCTGAAGCGTCCGCCTGCCTCGCAGGATGACGAACTGAGCATTGCGATGATCGCTTTTCACGAAGCCATTCAGGGGTATTCCCGCATGCGGGGAGCCTTTCTGAAATATGCTTCCATGCTCATCAGAAGCCGTCTGATCGACTATCACAGACGGGAGCGCCGGCACGGAAGCCTGGTTTCTCTGGATACTCCGGCGGATGAGGACGACGTCCCTCTGGTGGATACGCTGACGGATGCCCGGGATCACGGCGAAGAGGTTTCGATGCGGGACGCTACCCGGGATGAAATTGAGGAGCTGAGCCGGCAGATGGACGCGTTCGGCGTAAAGCTTTCCGATGTGGCGGATAACTGTCCCAGACAGCAGCGCACGCTTGAGGCATGCCGGAAAGCCCTCCGGTACGCGGTACATACCGACGGACTGCTGGACGAATTTCTCCAAAGCAGACGGCTTCCCATCGCCAGGCTTTCCTCCGGAAGCGGCGTGGAGAAAAAAACACTGGAACGGCACCGAAAATATATGGTTGCCCTCATGCTGATCTACACCAACGGATATGAGATCATCCGCGGACATATCAAACAGGTCATGAAAGGAGGTGCGGCACAATGAAATACATGGTAATGGAATGTCATACCGGCTATGCGGTTCTTCTGGATGAGGAGGGCCGGTTCTGGAAAGCGGCCGATCTCCACTATGAAGTGGGCCAGACCGTAGAAAATCCCGTGCTGATGAAACAGCCGCAGCCCTCCGGCAGACGCCGTATCACCCGTCTGATGAGCAGCGCCATCGCCGCGGCCGCAGCCTGCCTGTTCCTGTTTTTCGGCTTCGGCTATTACCAGAATTATCTCCGCGTCTATTCCTCCATTTACCTCTCCATCAATCCCGAGGTACTGATGGATCTGAACCGGTACGGGAATGTGGTCAGGCTGACCGGGACGAACGAGGACGGCGTAAGGCTTCTGGAAGGCTACAGCGGCAGAGGAAAGGATAAGCTGACGGTCGCCGACGAGCTCATCGACCGCGCGATCGAGATGGGCTTTCTCTCCGAAGGCGGCCAGGTCTCCTTTTTCATTGATTCCCCGGAGGAGGCCCTGTTCCAGGAATACGGCACGGAGCTGAGAACGGAAATCAGCGGACATCTGGACGGCAGGATCACCATCACTGTGGAAATCATGAATTATCAGGACGCGCCGGCTGACGATATGGAAGACGATTATGACGATACCGACTATGGGCCGGAAAATGATGGCGTCACCGATTATCAGACTCCCGAAGCGGCTCCAGCCCCGGCTCCGCAAGCTCCGGCCCCGGTTCCGTCGGCTCCCGTCCCGTCCGTTCCCGCAGCCCCCGCCGCGGAAAGCATCCCGCCGGATCATACCGATGGGGATACGGACTATGAACCCGAAAACGCCGCAGCTCCGTTTTCCGATGACGATGCGGGCGAAGGCAGAGATTCTGATGATGACGATGACGACGCGGATGACGACGATGATAATGGAAACGATGATGATAACGACAGTGACGATGACGACGGTGACGACTGACAACGGCGATGCCGCAACTCCCGTTATCGCAGTGCCGAACTGAAGGTTCGGCACGCGTGCCTCAGCGTAAAACGCTTCGGCATGGAGGTAAGATGATAAAGAGTAAATATATCAATATAATCTGCATCGGTGCGGCAGCGCTTGCCGCCCTCCTCACCCTGCTTCTGATGATCCTTTCGGGAGCGGCGCAGAAGCTTCAGCCAGCCGGCTCCTTCAGTTCTTCCCCCAAATATGCCGGCCGGCTCTTCGATCCGGACCGTGTCCACACCATTGATATCCGGATCGGGGACTGGGCGGGCTTTCTGCAGAATGCCGGAAAAGAGGAATACGTTTCCTGCACCCTCGTCATCGACGGGGAAGAGTTCAGTCAGGTGGGCCTGAGGGCCAAGGGAAACAACTCCCTGCGCCTGACCCGGGAATACGGGCTGTCCCGCTACAGCCTCAAAGCCGAATTCGATCATTTTCTGGACGGCGGGAATTACTACGGCCTGGACAAGCTTTCCCTGGACGCTTCCTTTCAGGATAACAGCTATATGAAAACCTTCCTTGTCTACGATATGATGGCCTTCATGAATGTTCCCGCGCCGCTTTGCAGCTACGTTCAGGTAACGGTAAACGGCGAACCCTGGGGACTGTTTCTGGCCATAGAGGAGCCGGAGGAAGCCTTTGTACAGCGCTGCTTCGGCAGTCTGGACGGCAATCTGTACAAGCCGGACTACCGTTCCCTGAACGCGGAGAATAGAGACCTTGCGCTTCAATATATCGACGACGATCCGGACAGCTATCCGAATCTTTTCGACAACGCGAAGCTTCCCTCCTCGGCTGCGGACAGGAAACGCCTGATCCGCGCCCTGAAAACACTTTCCACCGGTGAAAATCTGGAAACGGCGGTTCATGTGGATGAGGTGCTCAGGTATTTTACGGTTCAGGTTTTCGTTATGAACCAGGACAGCTATCTCGGCCACACCGGTCACAATTATTACCTTTATGAAAAAGACGGCGTTATGAGCATCCTTCCCTGGGACTATAACCTTGCCTTCGGCACCTATGCGCTTGGAATGACGGACCCGATCCGTGATCCGAACGTGCTGATCAACTATCCCATCAACACGCCGGCAGAGGGCGAGGTCATGCTGAACCGCCCTCTGTACCATAACCTGATGAAACAGGACAAATATTTCGCCCGCTATCATGCGTATTTCGACACGCTCCTTTCCGACTACTTTGAAAACGGACGGTTTGAGTCCACGCTTCGCAGAACAGAGCGGCTGATCGCCCCTTATGTACAGAACGATCCCACCGCCTTCTGCTCCTATGCGGATCATCAGCTCGCCGTGGATACCCTGGAAGAGATCTGCCTGCTCCGGGCCAAAAGCATCCGCGGCCAGCTGGAAGGAACCATTCCCGCCACCATCCGCGGCCAACAGGAGCAGCCGGCGTCCAGGGTGGACGCTTCTCACATACGGATTGCCGATCTGGGAGATTTTGACGATCTGGAAAAAAATTTTTGAAAAAATTTTCCGCATCACCCCTTTTTTTCAAAATCCCCTGCGTAATCTGTCCATGTAAGATGAAAAATGGTAATTCACACCAGAAATTATTTAAAAATGAAAGAGAGGTATCACTATGAAAATGAGAAGAAATTTACTTGCTGCGGTATCTTCCCTGGCTGTTATGTCGGCAGCCCTTCTGACCGGCTGCGGCGCTCCCGCTGATGAAGGAACGGCGATTCGGGACACGGGCTTTCTCACGCTGAGCGTCAATCCGGAGATCCGGATCGAATATGATGACGAAGGCAGAGTGATCGACCTTACCGGCCAGAACGACGACGGCAAAACGATCGTCGCATCCTATCGGGATTATATCGGAAAGGAATGCGACGACGTTTTAAACGACCTGATCGTAAAAATCAATGAGGCCGGTTACTTTGTCGAAGACATAGACGGCGGCAGAAAGAACATTGTCATTCAGCTGGAGCCCGGCTCCGTTGTTCCCAGCAGCACATTTCTTGAGGAAGTGACCGCAAGCACTCAGAACGCGGTGAAGAACCTGCATCTCTCCTCCGGCATTGTGACCATTGACGATGACGACTATGACCCGGACTATGCCAGAAACGGTTCTCCTTCTCCCTACATCACTCTGGAAAAGGCTAAGGAAATCGCCCTTTCCCACGCAGGCGTAAACGCGGCAGACGCCGTTTTTGACGACAGGGAATTTGACCACGACGACGGAACCGCCGTTTTTGAGCTGGAATTTACCGCCGGCGGCGTGGAATATGAATACGACGTGGACGCCGTGCACGGGACCATCCTTCAGGCGGAAGGCGGCGCCTCCGGAAGCGGCTACGGCGATACGGACTACGGCCCCAACAACGATGGCGTCACCGATTACAACGACACCGACTACGGCCCTAACAATGACGGCGTCACCGATTACAACGACACCGATTACGGTCCCAACAACGACGGTGTCACCGACTATAATGACACCGACTATGGCCCCAACAACGACGGCGTTACCGACTACGATGACACCGACTACGGCCCCAATAATGACGGCGTCACCGATTACGACGACTGGCACGAAGAACTCACCGACGACTGGGACGACGATGACTGGGATGACGACGACGATGATGACGACGATGACGACGACTGAGGTTCCTGCTTTTCAGGCCATGCGCCACGAATCCAAGCACCAGATCAGCCTTCGGGAGGATCTGGTGCTCTCCGGGAGGCTGCGCAGGCTCTTTTCCCATGACAGCTATGCGGGAGAAGACGGGAGTTACCGGGTCACCAGCCTGTACTTCGACACGCCCGATGACAGCGCGCTGCGGGAAAAGCTGGACGGAATCGGGAAACGGGAAAAATTCCGGCTCCGATATTACGGAGCATCCCCTTCCTTCATCAGGCTGGAGAAAAAATTCAAGATCAACGGCCTGTGCGGAAAAAGAAGCGTAAAGATGACGACAGAGCAGGCACAGAAGCTGCTTTGCGGAGAATACGGTTTTCTTCTGGAATCGGGAGACCCTCTCTGTGCGGAATTCTACAGCAAACTCATGGGAAAATGCCTGCGGCCCAGAACCATTGTCCGCTATGACAGAGAAGCCTTTGTCTATGAGCCGGGAAACGTCCGGATCACGCTGGACCGCAGCATACGCACCGGCCTCGGAAGCACGGATTTTCTGAACGAAAAGCTTTTCTGCGCGCCGGTTCTGGGGCAGGGCACGGTTCTGGAAGTCAAATATGACGCGTTTCTTCCGGATCTGGTCCGCATGGCCGTACAGATCCCGGGCCGGCAGGCAGTCTCCTGCTCCAAATATGCCCTCTGCAGGCGGTTTGACTGACCGTTGCCGTTCACCCAAAGACTGGACGGTAACGGCATCCGCCCCCTGAACGCTTGAAAAAAGGATGGTAAACGGCATGACTTTTCAGGATATTTTCAAATCAGACTTTCTGGAGAACATAAACAGCATTTCCATGTTCGACATGGTAGTCGCCCTCGCGCTTGCGTTTCTGCTGGGACTGTTCATTTTTTTCATTTATAAAAACAGCTACAGCGGCGTCATGTATTCCGACAGCTTCGGCGTGACGCTGGTCACCCTTTCCCTCATCACCACGCTGCTGATCCTGACGGTTGTGAGCAATGTGGTGCTGTCGCTGGGCATGGTTGGCGCCCTGTCCATCGTTCGTTTCCGGACGGCCATCAAAGAGCCGATGGACATTGCCTTCCTGTTCTGGTCCATCGCCGTCGGCATCGTGCTCGCCGCCGGCCTGATCCCCCTGGCGGTATTCGGCAGTATTTTCATCGGCGTTGTGCTGTACGTGTTTTCCAAAAAGAAAACCGTGGATTCCCCCTATATCCTGATCGTCTACTGCGCGGACGGCGATACGGAAAAACTGGTCCGCAGCTTTACGGCCTCCCAGGTCAGAAGGATGAATCTGAAAAGCAAAAGCCTGGAGAACGGCTTCGTGGAACTCAATTATGAGGTCCGGCTGAAAAATGACGACAGCTCCTTTGTGAATGAGCTCGACGCCATGGAGGGCGTCAGCCGGGTGACCCTCGTTTCCTACAACGGAGACTATATGGGATAGCATGCGGGAAAAGGAAGCCCGCATGCCTGTTCCGAATATGGTTTGTCCGTAACAGGTACACAGTTTTTACATATCTTTTACGAAAATCCTCTGTTTGCATCCGCCCCGAAACAGATACAATAAATCAGACCGCTGCGCCTGCAGATACGGACAGGCGAGGCCAAAGTATACAGGAGGATAAAAGTTTATGAAATGGAATGGAAAACGGGTAGCCGCAGCAGCGCTCTGGCTCATGATGGCCTTCCAGGCCGCTCCCGCGGTTTCGGTACAGGCCGCGAAAGCTCCGGAATGGAATACGGAGATTCTCAGCGTTTCTCAGATTGGCGAATATGAATCCGGACAGTTCAATGTGGACGGCGGCGTCATGGAAATTGTGGCCTATAACCGGAACACTGGCCGTGCCTATGCGATCAATGGCCAGTCCGGCGCCCTTGCCTCAATTTCTTTGAAGGATCTGGAAAGCGGAGCCTTTGAAAAGCTGGAAGGCACGGATATCGATGTGAAAGGTCTGGTAGAAGCCGCAGATTCCGGCTTCGCATACGGAGATATGACATCTGTCGCCGTCTCTCCCGATCAGACCACGCTCGCGGCCGCACTGCAGGCCGAGGACTACAGAGATCCCGGACGGGTGGCGCTGTTTTCCTGCAATGCCGATGGAAGCCTTACACTCAAGGGTCTTGCTGTTACCGGCGTACAGCCTGACATGGTAACCTTCGCCAATAATACGACGGTTCTTACCGCAGACGAGGGAGAACCCAGAGACGGTTATGGAAACGGCATCATGGATCCGAAAGGCTCCGTGACGATCATAAACACGGACAGCCTGATCAGCAGAACCGTTGGCTTCGACGCATTTGACGGCAGTGAACAGAGAACAGCGCTCGCGGAAGCAGGTGTGGTGCTGAAAAAGAACACGGCTCCTTCCGTAGATCTGGAACCCGAATACATCGCGGTTTCCGGTCAGAAGGCGTATGTCACCCTGCAGGAAGCCAATGCCATCGCGGTTTTGGATCTGGTAGCGGCAGCCTATGACGGAATCTTCTCCGCCGGATTTGAAGATTACAGCACCGTTCCCGTTGATCTGGACAAAAAGGACGACGCCTATGCCCCGAAAACCTACAAAAGCCTGAAGGGAATCCGCATGCCGGACGGTATCGCCGCATATACCTCAGGTGGCAGAACCCTGCTGGTAACCGCCAATGAAGGCGACGGCCGGGAATGGGGCGACGAAGATCTGGGAACAGACTATCTGAACGAGGACGAACGCAATTTTGAAGACGGGGAAGATACCTCTCCCACGGGAGCGATCACCGCTGAAAATTCCGGCCTGAACGGAAAGGTTGTTTTCTTTGACAGTTCCGATTACGATGGACTGGATCAAAATACGGACTACGTGTTCGGCGGCCGTTCCTTCACCGTCTATGAAGCAGCGGCTGACGGCATCCGCCAGATCTATACCAGCGGCGGAGAATTTGAAGCGCTGACAGCGGCGGCTGTGCCGGAATATTATAACTGCTCCAACGACAACAGCGTTCTGGACGACCGCTCCGGCAAAAAGGGACCAGAAGCCGAAAGCGTTACAACCGGCGTCGTTGGCGAAAGTATCTACGCATTCGTGGCTCTGGAGCGCACCGGCGGCGTGATGATCTACGATGTGACAGTTCCAGAAAAAGCAGGCTTTGTCAATTACATCAATTCGCGCGACTTCGCTTCCGCCGTGGACGGTTCTCAGGTATATGAGGGCGGAGAACTGGACAAATGGGTGACCGGAGGCGACGTAGCGCCCGAAGGCCTGGCCTTCGTGGACGCCTCCGCCAGCCCCACCGGAAATCCGCTTCTGCTCGCGGCCTGCGAAGTATCCGGAACGGTAGCGGTTTATGAATTGAACGCTGCGGGCTGAGCGAAAGCTCTGCCCGTATCAGGCGTACCTGTGGTTTCATAAGACAGCTTCAAGACACCGTCTCTGAAAAGAACCGGTGTCTTTCTTTTTTCATCAATTACCTCAGAGGTTGACTCCTGCTCCTGTTTTCTTATAATCAGGTTATCAGCTATATATATTGTCACCGTTTTTCATCAAATGATCGTGGAAATATCTGTGTCCCCCACGCCGCGAATGGAGATTCCCATGAAAATCCTGACCAACCGTAACATCAAACGCCTTTTCATCCGTATCCTGCTCTCCCTCCTGCTGTTCATCCTGATCTCTGCCGTCTGTACGCTCCTGCGTCCGGCGCACGCGGCGCTGTATGCGCCGCTCCTTTTCGCAGGGGCCGGGCTTTCCATTTTCATCCTGCTGTATCTCCATTTCCGGGAACAGGACCGGATCATGGAGGACGCCGTCACGCAGATTCAGAATTATCTTTCCGGGGATAAGAGCGCCCGGATCGCCTGCGATGAGGAGGGTACTCTGTACCGCCTGTTTCATGAGGTCAATTCCCTGGTATCCATCCTGAACGCCCACGCGGAGCATGAGGCGCAGACGAAAAGCTTTCTGAAAAACACCATTTCCGACATCTCCCACCAGCTGAAAACGCCCCTCGCCGCTCTGAACATCTATAACGGAATCCTTCAGGAGGAAACGGCGGGCACGCCGGAAATCCGGGAATTTACGGACCTCTCCGAGCAGGAGCTTGACCGCATCGGAAGCCTCGTGCAGAATCTGCTGAAAATCACCAGGCTGGACGCGGGAACCGTCGTCTTTGAAAAGGCGGATGAAAATATCTCCGACATGATGTGCCGCATCGAAAAGCATTTTGCTTTCCGGGCCGGACGGGAGGGGAAAACGCTCTCCCTTTCCGGAAACGATACCCTCACCCTCTTCTGCGACCGGACCTGGCTGATGGAGGCGGTCAGCAATCTTGTGAAAAACGCGTTCGACCATACCCGGAAGGGCTGTACGATCCGTATCGAATGGCAGGCCTTTGCTTCCATCGTCCAGATCGTGGTGCGCGATGACGGAAGCGGCATTCATCCAGAAGATCTGCCCCACATTTTCAAGCGGTTCTATCGGAGCCGCCACCCTGCCGGAGCTTCCGCCGTATCCGGTTCCAGCGCCGGAACTGGCGCAGACGCTCCCTCCCTGAGTCAGCAATCCCCCGGAGCGGAACCGATTAAGAATCTGTCTCCGGACGCCCAGGGAATCGGGCTGGGGCTTCCGCTGGCAAAGGCGGTCGTGGAAGCCCATAACGGAACCATCGAGGCGGACAGCGAACCGGGAACCGGAACCGTCTTTACCTTAAATTTTCTGATTCCTGCAAAATTGTAGGATTTCTGTCATCTCAGAGTAAGGCGTACGTGCTATGCTGTTTTCTGTTCGGAGGTATCTGAACCGCAACGCATACTTTTCTTATGACATAAAGAAATGAGGTGCCAGAATCATGGATCTGCTTGAAGTAAAAAATCTGTCAAAAACCTACGGGAACGGCGAAGCCGCCGTCCATGCGCTAAAGAACGTGTCCTTTCGTGTTCCCAAAGGAGAATACGTCGCCGTAGTGGGGGAGTCCGGCTCCGGAAAAAGCACCCTGCTGAATCTGATCGGCGGGCTGGATACTCCCACATCCGGTAAGGTCTGGATCGACGGAAGGGATATTTTTTCCATGAAGGAACGCAGCCTGACGGTATTCCGCCGCAGAAGCATCGGCTTTATCTTTCAGAGCTTTCACCTGATCCCGGAGCTGACCGTGGAGCAGAATATTATTTTTCCTCTGCTGCTGGATTACCGGAAGCCGGATAAAAAATATCTGGAGGAGCTTCTGCGCGTGCTGAACCTGAAGGAACGCCGCCGCCATCTGCCCGGACAGCTCTCCGGCGGGCAGCAGCAGCGGGTGGCGATCGGCCGGGCGCTGATCACGCGGCCCGCGCTGATCCTCGCCGACGAGCCCACCGGAAACCTGGACACAAAGAATACCAGCGAGGTCGTTTCCCTTTTAAAGGAAGCCTCCAGACGTTATGAACAGACCATCCTCATGATCACGCACAGCCGGAGCATCGCCCAGACCGCCGACCACATTCTGCAGGTCTCCGACGGCGTGCTGACGGATTTCGGGAGGTGCCGCGAATGAAAAGCTATCTCAGCCTGATCCCCATTTCAGCCAGAGTCCGCCGGCGTCAGAACCGGATGACCCTGTTATGCATTATTTTTGCCGTATTTCTGGTGACCGCCATTTTCAGCATGGCCGAGATGGGCGCGAGAATGGAACAGGCAAGACTGGTTCAGAAGCATGGAGGTCTGTCCCTTCCGGAATTGTTTGACAGCGCCATGGGGCAGACGCTTCTTGTGACCGCGGCGGCGCTGTGCCTGATGATCCTGGCCGCCGGCGTTCTGATGATTTCGGGAAGCATCCACAGCAGCGTGGCGCAGCGGACGCAGTTTTTCGGCATGATGCGCTGCATCGGAATGAGCCGGCGGCAGGTCAGGCGCTTTGTGCGGCTGGAAGCCCTGAACTGGTGCAAAACGGCGGTTCCCATCGGCCTTGCGCTGGGGATCGTGACCACCTGGATCCTGTGCGCGGCACTGCGTTTTCTTGTGGGAGAAGAATTTTCCCACATCCCCCTGTTCGGCGTCAGCGTGACCGGAATCGTAAGCGGCGCTCTGGTGGGCGTCGTAACGGTTCTGATCGCCGCGGGCGCTCCCGCCGGACGGGCCTCGAAGGTGCCGCCCGCCGCCGCGGTTTCCGGCGGTTCTGAGAACGGAAACGCCATGCGCCGCCCCGTCTCCTCTCCTGTGATCCGGATCGAAACCTCGCTCGGCATCCGTCACGCCGTTTCGGCCAGGAAAAATCTGCTTCTGCTGACCGGCTCCTTCGCCCTCAGCATCGTCCTGTTTCTGAGCTTTTCCGTTTTGGTGGATTTTGTGGGCTTCCTGATGCCCCAGTCCGCCGCTGCCTCCGACATCGACATTGCAAGCGGCGACGGAGACAATTCCATCAGCCCGCAGCTGATGGAAACGATCCGGAACATGGACGGCGTCAGACAGGTCTACGGCCGCAGGAGTTTGTTTGACATATCGGCGAAGCTTCGGGGAAGCACAGCCGCCAAAGGCACGGATGCCGGAGACACCGGCAGTTCCATTACCGTCGATCTGGTTTCCTTCGACGATTTTGACCTGAAATGCCTGAAAAAGGACGGCTCACTCCGGCCCGGAAGCGACCTTTCTGAAGTGTACGGGAACAGCAGATACGTTCTTGCCACATGGGATAAAAACGCCGCGTGGGAAACCGGCGATACCATCCGCGTCGGCGGGGAAGCCCTAACCATTGCCGGGCTGTTAAGGTACGATCCCTTCAGCGGCGACGGCCTCACCAACGGACGCCTCACCCTCATCACCTCCGGCGAAACCTTCACCCGGCTGACCGGCGTTGCGGACTACTCTCTCCTCATGGTTCAGCTGCGGGGCGATGCGACGGAGGAGGACGTGGCGGCCATCCGCAGCGCCGCCGGAAGTAAGGTCATTTTCAGCGATAAACGGGAACAGAGCACCGCCGGCACCTATCTGGCATTCGTTGTCTGCGTGTATGGTTTTCTTTCGATCATCGCTCTGGTTACCATGCTGAATATCATCAACAGCATCTCCATGAGCGTGTCCGCCAGAATCCGGCAGTACGGCCATATGCGGGCGGCAGGCATGGACGGCCGCCAGATCACGGGAATGATCGCCGCCGAAGCGTTCACCTATGCCTTCTGGGGATGCGCCGCCGGCTGCGCCCTGGGCCTTCCCTTCAGCAGGCTGCTGTATGATTTTCTCATCACCGCCCATTTCCCCTATGCGTCCTGGACGCTGCCTGTCCGGCGGCTGACGGTGATCGTCCTCTTCGTCCTGCTGTCGGCGGCTCTCGCCGCCTTCGCTCCGGCAGGGCGGATCCGAAGGATGGCGGTGACGGAGACGGTCAATGAGCTGTGAGGGGGCTACTCTTCCCTCTTCCTCCGAACCAGCGTCCCGTTCTTTTCCAATACCCCGTTTTCATACTTTCTGGAAAAAAGCACCTCGCCCTCTTCCTTTACGGAAACGGCTTCCTCTCCGCAGTTTAAGAGCACCTCCAGCTTCCGGTTTTGAGAATCCAGCTTGATGTACTCCACCAGGCGCTCCTCCCGGTATTCGCCGGGAAAATGGAAATACAGGCTCCGGCACGCCTCCGCGGTCTTTCGCAGTTCGATCAGGCTGCGCATGGCCGCGATTTTTTCCTGATTTTCCGGGGAGGAAAGCTCGTGCCAGGGCATGGGACGGCGGCAGTCCGGATCGTGTCCGCCCTCCATGGCGATCTCGGTTCCGTAGTAAATGCAGGCGCTTCCCGGCATGGTGAAAAGGACCGCGAGCTGCTGGTAAAACATGTCCAGATCATGAAAACGGTTCATCAGCCGTTCCGTGTCGTGGGAATCCAGCAGGTTGAACATCACGTTGTTGTTCTGCTGCATGTACATGGTGTAGCAGCGGTTGACCATGTATTCAAACTCCGCCTTGTCCATGCTCTTATCCAGGAAAAAGTCGTGAATGCCGCTAAGCAGCGGATAATTCATCACGGAATCGTACTCGTCGCCCGCAAGCCACTGGCTGGCATCATGCCAGATCTCTCCCAGCAGGTACAGATCGGGCTTGAGCGCCCGCAGGCGTTCGCGCATCTTTTTCAGGAAACGGTGGGAGACCTCGTTTCCCACATCATAGCGGATGCCGTCGATGTCAAATTCCCGGATCCAGTCCTCGCAGACGCCGCAGAAATAGTCGATTACTTCGTCGTTGTTGGTGTTCAGCTTGGGCATCCAGTCCGCGAAGGCGAAGGAATAGAAGCGGGCGTCCCTGGTGTCCGCTCTTTTCTCCAGATTGTCCCAGTCGTGGATCATGAACCAGTCCGCGTAAGGCGATTTCTCCTTCTTTTCCAGCACGTCCAGCCAGGGGGCGAAACGGCGGCCGCAGTGGTTGAACACCGCGTCCACCATGATGCGGATGCCGTGTTCATGCGCCTTTTTCACCAGTCTGGCAAAGTCCTCATTGGTTCCGAACTGGGGATCGATGCGGGTATAGTCCTTCGTATCATACTTGTGGGTGGAATCCGCCTCCATGATGGGATTCAGGTAAATGCCAGTGATGCCAAGCTCCTTCAGGTAAGGGAGCTTTTCCTCGATGCCCTTCAGGTTCCCGCCGAAGCGTTCCTGATTGGTGACCGGCCCCGCGTGCCAGGGCACGATATCCAGCGTGTTTTCCTCCGGCGTTCCGTTGCAGAAGCGGTCCGGGAAAATCTGATACCAGACCGTTTCGTTCACCCAGTCCGGCGTCCGGTTCACATCGGCCGGGTTCATCCAGGGCACGATGAAGCACTGGAGCATGCGCCCTTCCATCTGCACCTGCTCCGGGGTCAGGAAGCCGTCCTCAAAATAGTACCAGACCTCGTCCTTTGTATGCAGTTCAAAATAGTATTTGCACCGCTTGTATTCCGGCCGCAGAGTGGTGGTCCACCAGAGCTGATGGCGGAGCCGTTTTTTAAAAACGATCTCCTCCCGTTTTCCCGTCCATTTCTCGCTTCCGCCCATGATGCCCGCTTCGTAGGGATCTCCGTAATGCAGGAAGACCCGCTCCACGTCATAGCCCGTTTTCAGGTTCACGATCAGCTCGTCCTCGTTTAAAGGATAGCTCATCTGCTCCGATGTTCTGTGATATACGCCTGTAAATTCCATACTTACCTCTTTTCGGCCGGATGGCCGCGTTTCGCTTTTTCGGCCGGATGGCCGCATTTCGCCTTTCCGCTGAAAACGGGCCGGTCTTCTTTCCGTAAGAAGCGGCCCGTCCCGCAGATCCTTCAAATTTTTCAGGAAACCGGCTCTTCCGGTTTTCACCTGTTTGTCAACAGCCTCCGGTAACGGGAAAGCATCCGCTCCGCTCTGTCAAAATCGGGCATGCGCCATTCCCAGTTGGGGGAACCAACCGTTCCCGGCGTGTTGATATGTCCCTCTTTTCCCAGGCCCAGAATGTCCGCCATGGGAACGATGGCGATGTCCGCCTTCCCCGTCAGGGCATAGGTCAGAAGCCTGTCGTGCACACTGCCTGTCTTGATGCCGCTTCGCTTCAGGAAGGCGCGCACCTTTCTTTTCGCCGCGCGGGTCAGGTCGGCGTACCACTCCATCAGAGGAGAATTGTCGTGGGTTCCGGTATAGCAGATCAGATTCTCCTTCTCCGGGAAGGAATCGAACGCGTATTTTCCGTCCGTATTGATGGAAAATACCAGCACCTTCATGCCCTTCAGGCCGTAGTGCTCCTTCAGTACAAGCACCTCCGGGCGCAGGTCGCCCAGATCCTCCGCCACCAGGCAGACGCCGGGAAGCTTCTCCAGCAGGGTGTCGATCACCTCATAGCCCGGCGCTTCGATCCATTCGCCCTCCACCGCCGTGGGGCAGGTGGCCGGGATCTTCCAGAAGGTATCGAAGGCCCGGAAATGATCGATACGGATGATGTCGAACAGCTTATTGCTGTAGCCGATCCGATCCACCCAGAACTGATAGCCGTTTTTCTTCAGGTAGTCCCAGTCATAGATGGGGTTGCCCCACCGCTGTCCGGTGGCGCTGAAATAATCCGGCGGCACGCCGGCGATGAAGATCGGCCTTCCGTCCGTATCCAGCAGGAAATTGTCCCTGCCGCCCCATACGTCCACGGAGTCCACGCCCACATAGAAGGGCACGTCTCCCATGACGCGGATGCCCGCGTCGTTCGCGGCCTGCTTCACCTTCATCCACTGGGTATAGAACAGGTACTGGAGGAACATCTGGTACTGCGCTTCCTCTTCGATCTCCGCGGCAAGAGCGCCGCGCGTTTTCGGCCAGTCCCTGTCGGCGGGCTCCCATTCATTCCAGCATCTTCCGCCGTTTTTCTTTTTCAGGGCGCGGAAAACGGCGTAATCGGATACCCATTCCTGGGAGACGAAGTTCTGATAGGCTTCCCCGGCTTTTCCGTCCTTTTTGGCAAAAGTATCATAGGCCGCTTTCAGGTACGGCTCCTTAAAGGCGCGGACGGCCTCATAGTCCACCCGGTCCGCCCGCTCCCGGAAGGCGGGGACGGGCTCCGAAAGCAGTCCCTCCTCCTGCAGCGCGTCCAGGCTGATATAAAGCTCGTCTCCCGCGCAGGAGGAATAGGGCTGGTAGGGGGAATTGCCGTATCCCACCGGATTTAACGGCAAAATCTGCCAGATTTTTACTCCGTTTTCCCGGAGCAGGTCGATCAAATGATATGCCGATGCGCCCAGCTCCCCCACTCCCGTCCGGGACGGAAGGGCGGAAACCGGCATTAAAATTCCTGATTCTCTCATAGGGTCTCCATTCCGGAGCGTAGCGACGGGGCGATGCCTAAAAGCAATTTGTGACGCTCCGGCACAAATTGCCGTATGAGAAATAAGCCATCAGGCTTATTTCTCATACTCTCCTTATTTTTTTACAGATGCCAGATGTCTCTGTTGTACTCTTCGATGGTGCGGTCGGAGGAGAAGTAACCGGCCTTCGCGATATTGACCAGCATCTTCTTCGCCCATGCCTTCTGGTCCTCGTAATCCGCAAGCATCCGTTCCTTGGTCTGAATGTAATCCTTCACATCCAGCAGGGTCATGAACCAGTCCTTGCCCACGATCTCCTTGTACAGCCTTCCCAGGTTGACCGGATCGCCGATGCGGATCAGCTGCTTGCTGATGATGAAGTCCACCAGCTCCTGGATTTCCGGATCGCTGTCATAGATCTCTCCGGAATGGTATCCGGCGGTGTCGTACAGATGGATGACCTCCTCGGACCCGGCGCCGAACAGGTAAATGTTGTCGTCGCCCACCAGATCGTGGATCTCCACATTCGCGCCGTCCAGGGTTCCCAGCGTCACCGCGCCGTTCAGCATCATCTTCATATTACCGGTTCCGGAGGCTTCCTTGGAGGCCAGGGAGATCTGCTCGGAAATGTCCGCGGCGGGGATCAGCTTCTCCGCTTTGGTCACGTTATAATTTTCCACCATCACCAGCTTCAGGTACGGGCTCACCTGCGGATCGTTGTCGATGAGCTGCTGCAGGCAGAGGATCAGATGGATGATGTCCTTGGCGATGATATAGGCCGGAGCCGCCTTCGCGCCGAAAATCATGGTGATGGGGCGCTTCGGCAGATTGCCCTTCTTGATCTCCTTATATTTGTAAATGGCGTACAGGGCGTTCATCTGCTGCCTCTTGTACTCGTGGAGGCGCTTGATCTGGATGTCGAAAATAGAGTTTTCATCGATGTCCAGATCCTGCGTCTGCTTCAGATAGCGCTTCAGGTCCGCTTTGGCCTCCGCCTTGATCTCAAGCAGGCGGTTTAAAACCGTTTCATCGTCCTGGTAAGCCAGCAGCTTTTCCAGATGGGCGGCGTCCTTCACGAAATCCGTGCCGATCAGGCTTCCCAGATAATCGGAGAGCCTGTGGTTGCAGTGCACCAGCCATCTGCGGAAGGTGATGCCGTTGGTCTTGTTGTTGAACTTCTGCGGATAGATATCGTAGAAGGGCTTCAGCTCGGAATTTTTCAGGATCTCCGTGTGAAGCGCCGCCACGCCGTTTACCGCATAGCCAAAATGAATGTCGATGTGGGCCATATGAACCCGGTTTTCCTTGTCGATGATATAAACCTTCTCGTCGTGGAAATCCCTTCTCACCCTGGCGTCCAGGTCGCGGATGATGGGAAGCAGGTGGGGAACCACTTTTTCCAGATAGGAAACAGGCCATTTCTCCAGCGCCTCCGCCAGAATGGTGTGGTTGGTGTAGGCGCAGGTCTTTCTCACCACATCCACCGCCGTATCCGCGTTGAAGCCTCTGGCCTCCAGCAGGCGGATCAGCTCCGGGATCACCATGGTGGGATGGGTGTCGTTGATCTGGATGCACACATGCTCATGCAGGTGATACAGGTTCACCCCTCTCTCCTCCGCTTCCGCAAGGATGAGCTGGGCCGCGTTGCTCACCATGAAATACTGCTGATAGATCCTCAGAAGCTGTCCGGCCTCGTCGCTGTCGTCGGGATAGAGGAAGAGGGTCAGGTTCCTTCTGATATCGTTCTTGTTAAAATCGATCCCGTTTCCGATGATGCTCTCATCCACGCTGTCCAGATCGAACAGATGCAGGCGGTTGCAGCCGTCCTGGCCGTAGCCGGGCACATCGATATCATACATGCAGGAGGTCACGGTAAAGTCCTTAAAGGGCACCTCAAAATGGCGCTCCGTCCGCGTCAGCCAGCTTTCCGGCGTGATCCAGGGATTCTTTTCCTCGTCCTGCTTGTTATCCTCAAATTTCTGCAGGAACAGGCCCTCATGATAGTTCAGCCCCACGCCGTCTCCGGCAAGCCCCAGCGTCGCGATGGAATCCAGGAAGCAGGCGGCAAGCCTTCCCAGGCCACCGTTTCCAAGAGAGGGCTCCGGCTCGACCTCTTCGATCTCGGTGATGTCCTTCCCGTACTTCTTCAGCACCTCTCTGGTCTCCTCAAACAGCCCCAGATTGATCAGATTGTTGGAAAGCAGCTTCCCGATGAGGAACTCCGCGGAAATGTAATACAGCTTCCGACTTCTCTCATTCCGCCTCATCCCTTCCATCTTCTTTTTGGTGATCCCCAGAAGCGCCGCATAGATTTCCTCGTTGGACGCCTCCTGAATGGACTTTCCGAATTTTTCCTGCAACAAAAGCTCCAGTTCTTTTTCCATGTTTACCTCTCCTTCTGCCGTCTCTGGCGGCATTGAATCCTGCACGAACGCAGTTCGTGCGCCTCCCTGCCGGCTGCTCCCGCGCAAAACTGCGGCCGGGAATGCGCCGTCCGGCACATTTTTTCAATCTGCCTTTTTCATTTCCTGCTTATTCTACCACATTCCGCCCGTCCTTAACACCGGATGGGAGGAAGGATTTTCCAAAAATCGTGCACCGTGTATTACTTTTCATGGGGCGGGAAAATGTTCCGGCTGATTCTTTTTCCTATTTCGTCCCCCCAGCCTGACACCCGGCAGGATGCTCCGGTACGGTTTAAAACGAGAATCCGCATTGGTATAACCGTACAAAAAGTCTGAAGGGACGGTTTAAAAAAGGATTTTCCAATCCTTAACCGTACTTTTTCGCCTCTTTTTTTCGACAATACGGTCAGAAACAGGATTTTTGTATTCAGAACCGTACTTTCGGGCTATCCGGTACGGTTTAAAACAGATTTTTCGATCTTTTATCCGTATCACACCATGAAAAGTACGGTTCAGAACATCATTTTCCGGGATTGGATCCGTAAAAAATGGATTTTTGTACGGTAGAAAATCCATTTTTTCGCTTTTCAACCGTATATGGGCGAGGATTCCGTGGAAGCCCCTGCGGAAGGATTCTGCGGAAGATCCTTGTGTACTTACCGCTCACCCTTCCTTCTCCAGCGCCTCATACACCCGCAGGATCTCTCCCACGCTCCAGGCCTGGGCGAAGCAGCCCTTTGAGGAAACCGGGTTTTCTCCGTCATAGATCTCCGGAAGCTGTCCGATGCAGCCCTCCCGCAGGGCGGGCTCCAGCGTTTCCAGCTGCTCCTTCACCGTCCGCTTCGCTTCTTCGCTGCAGTCATGCACCTTCAGGTACGCCAGGTAGTAAGCGCCGAGCGGGAACACCCATACCGTTCCCTGGTGGTAGGCCATATCCCGTTCCTCCATGGGGCCTCCGTAGAAGGGGTGAAACTCTCTGTCCTGTGCTTCCAGCGTCCGCAGGCCATAGGGCGTATAAAGCTTTTCAAAGACCGTTTCCACGATCTGCCGCTCTTTCCTGCGGTCCAGCATGGTGAAGGGCAGGGACACCGCCCAGATCTGATTGCAGCGAAGCTGCTCCTGCGCGTGGGCGGCATCCGGCGGGAATCCGCCGCTCGTTTCGGCCTTCGGAAAGCCCTCCAAAATCACGTCCCTCAGGCAGCCCCTTTTTTCATCCCAGAACTTTTCCGTGAAGGAACGCTTCACCCGTTCCGCCAGCGCGCCATAATCGGGATTTCCGGCCGCCGGAGTGCCCGCGGTGCCTGTGCCCGCAGCGCCTGTGCCCGCAGCGCCTGCCTCCGAAGCTTCGGCCTGTTTCGGAACATCCGCGCCGTTCCCGGCGGGGCGCTCCAAAACAATGGCCGCCCCAAGCTCCTCCATGATCCGCAGGGCGTTGTACCAGTAAGCGTTGATCTCCACCGGCTTTCCGTGGCGCGGGGTGGGAAGGATCTCCCCCACCCGCACGTCCATCCAGGTCACCTGATCCAGCCCCTGCCCCGCCGCGATCAGACCGTCGTCGTCCATGTGGATGCCGAAGCGGGTGCCCTGCCTGTAGCCCGTCACGATGCGCTCCATCACCGGGTACATCTCCTTCACAAAGGCCGCGTCCCGGGTTTTCCGGTAATACAGGTAGACACAGTTGATAAAGAGCAGGGCCGCGTCCGCCGTGTTGTACATAGGCTCGTTTCCACCCTCCGGAAACAGGTTGGGCATCAGGCCGTCCCGCTCGTTCACCGCAAAGGTGCGCAGGATGCTTTTGGCCGTTTCATACCGCCCCGTGCTCAGACAGACGCCGGGCAGGGCGATCATAGTATCCCTTCCCCAGTCCTCAAAGAAAGGATAGCCCGCCAGTATGGTTTCCCCTCTGGTGGAATCCCTTCCGGAAACGAACTGATCCGCTGCCGCGGCAAGCGCGCCCGCCGTTTCCGAGAGGAAATGCGCCCGCTGGCGGAGGGTCTTTCTTCTCTCCTTCATATCCGTAAGGATCCGACCCGCGCTCCTGTCCGAAGGTTCCGTTTCAAAGACGATCTCCAGCGTCCGGATTTCTCCGGCGGGAACCGCCATACAAATCCTGTGATCCGTCTGCGTCCGTCCCGTTTCCCGTCTCCCGTCGCAGGCGTCATAGCGGTAGTACAGCGTTTCCTGCACGCGGGGGATGCTCTCCCGCTCCCCGTTCGTGCGAAGGTACAGCTCCGGGCAGCCGGGCGCGGCGCCTACCGCACGGATCCGTCCGGAGGGCGCGCTCGCGATCCGCTGATCCGCTTCCATATCCTTACCCTTGGGAACGAACTGGTAAAAAGGCGTCACCCGAAGCGTCGCCATCTTCCTGCTGCGGTTTGTGATCTCATACCGGAGGGCCGCCCGGTTGGAGCCGTGCTCCAGCCCGGCCTCCTTAACGATCTCCACGCCGTCTGTGAGAAATCTCCACACCGGCGTATCCTCCCAGGAAAAAAAGCTCAGATAACGGCAACCCGTTTCCGGCTCCCGGCCGGCAAATTCCTGGGTGGAGAGTATCCTCCGTGTTTCCCGTCCCGCTCCGGCGTCAGATTCTGCCCCGGCGCCCGGTTCCGCGCTTTCCGCGCCGCCGTCCTTCTCCGCAAGGATCAGCTCTTCCTTCAGGCGGTGCACCAGATTGTACCGGTGATTGGGGGCCTGCGCGCAGGCCATCAGAAAGGCGTGGTCATTGCGCGCCGCCGCGCCCGTCATGGTCAGGGAGGAAAAGCCGCCCAGCCCGTTGGTCATCAGATAACAGTTTTCCAGTCCCCTGGCGCAGCCTTCCTCCGAAGGAGCCTGGGACTTCCCGCAGGCTGTAAGCTTCCAGTCCTGCTTTCCATACGTCCATTTCATTCCGTCCGCCTGCCTTTCCGCCTTATTTTTCCCTCTTTCCCAACACCAGAATGCTCACCGCTTCCACCTGCGCTTCCTTCCGGACCCGCTCCGGCTTTTTCCACAAAAAGCTGTCCCTCCCGTCCGCAAGCGCTTCCCAGCCGTCTCCTTCCAGCGGAACGCGCACCGGCTTTTTCCTTCGGTTATACAGAATGCAGAGGGTTTTCCACGGACTGTCCTCTCCGTCTCTGCAATTATCCACATAAAAGCCCGCGAAGCCCTTTCTTTTCCACGCCGCGCGGATCCGTTCCGCCGCCTGCAGGCTCTTGTCGCACAGGCCGGGAAGCTGCTTTCTCAGCGCGATCAGGCCCCTGTAATAATCTACAAGCTCTCTTTCCCGCCAGGCCCGCTCCCAGTCCAGCCGGTTGATCTCGATGGACGCGTTGTAGGAATCCTCCAGCCCGCCCTTGGTGCGGGCGGCTTCCTCCCCGGACAGGAAGAAAAGCCTTCCCTGGCAGGTAAGATAAATGCCCGCCGCCAGCCGGTACTGCCGCCTTCTTTCTTCCTCGTCCGGCGTGGTTTCCGCCAGCTTGTCCCACAGCGTCTGGTTGTCATGGGCGGAAATATAGGTGATGGTCTGAGAAGGAGCAAGCATCCGCGCTCCCCGACTTCCCTGCCAGGCCTTCGCGCTGTTGAGGATGGCGCCCTCCGTCCCCTGCGCCCCGTTTACGAAGCCGGGTTCCTTCAGGCGGAACACGCTTCCCCGGACCGCGTCCCTCGTTCTGTCGGAAAAGATGCCGATGTTTTCGTCCAGGTGCCTCACATTGTTTTTAACCGCCTGGCGGAATCCCTTCTCCATCGCCGTGTATCCGGCTTCCCAGGGCTCTCCGTACACCAGTTTTTCCCCTTTTCCGAACCGTTCATCCAGCGCGGCCCGGATCCGGTTCATCAGCTCCACATCCAGAAGCCCCATCAGATCGAAGCGGAAGCCGTCCATATGATATTCCTCCGCCCAGTACAGCACGCTTTCCAGGATCAGCTTCGCGCACATGGGCCGCTCCGACGCTATGTCGTTTCCGCAGGCGGAGCCGTTTGACACAGTCCCATCCTCCTTCACCCGGTAATAATACCAGGGAGCCGTTTTCTGAAGGGCAGTTTCCAGACTGTAGGTATGATTGTAGACCACGTCCATGATCACCCGAAAGCCCTGCCGGTGCAGGCTCTGCACAGCCTCCTTCAGCTCCCGGATCCGGACCTCGCCGTGCGCGGGATCGGAGGAATAGGAGCCCTCCGGCACGTTCCAGTTCATGGGATCATAGCCCCAGTTAAACTGCGCGGGATCTCCCGCCTCGTCCACGGAACCGTAATCATAGACCGGCATGAGCTGCACATGGGTCACGCCCAGCTCCTTCAGATAAGAAAGCCCCGTGGGATGGACGCTGTTCCCGCGCAGGGTGGTATCTTTGCAGCAGAAGGCACGGTATTTTCCCCGGACCTCCTCCGGGAAGCCGCCGGCCGGATCCCAGGAAAATTCCTTCACATGGGTTTCCCAGATCACCTGTTCCGGCCCGTTCTCCGGCGCCAGGTCTCCTTCCCAGCCCTCCGGGTCCGTCCGGCGAAGGTCCGCCGCCATGCTGCGCTTTCCGTTGATCCCGCAGGCCTTCGCGTAAGGGTCCGTGGTCTGTACCCTTTCCCCGTCCAGCTCAAGGATAAAATCATAGTAGATCCCGTGAAGGTCCTCCGCCGCGCGGTATTCCCAGACGCCTTTTTCCAGCCGTTTCATGGGAAAGGCCGCGAAGGGCTCCCCTCCGCTTCCATCCCGGAACAGACGCAGCTGCGCCTGTTTCGCGAAGGGACTCCAGATGCGGAAAACGCTTTCCCGGGAGGCCCCTTTCCGGAAGGCGTTTTCCTGGAAAACGTTTTCCTCGTTTTCATAAAAAAAGCCAAGCTTCCCGTCGTAACCATATTCCCGGTCAAAATCCGGGCTTTCATAGATTTTTTTATATTCCAGAGCCGTCCGTTTCATTCCGCTCTCCTTTTTCATGCTTCCTTATCCTGCTTTCCGCACACGCTTTTTTCGCGTTTTTTCACGGCTTCCTTCCCGCCGGTTTCCCTCCGGACCTCACATCCGTCCGCGCCTTCTTTCCTCCTGCAGCCCCCGGCCGCGCGCCGAAGGCGCGGGAAGCGGAACCGGGCTTTCGGGACCGGCCTCCCGGCCGATCCCTTTCGTCGCCGGACCTCCCGGCCGATCCCTTTCGGGACCGGCCTTTCCGAAGCCACCCCTTCCGGAACCGCCCTCGCGGGAGCCGGCTCCGCTTCCCTCATGCAGGCTTCCGCCCCCTTCCGGGCGCGCTCAGCCCTTCACCGCTCCGGATACGCCGTCCACATAGAATCTCTGCAGGCTCAGAAACAGAATGGAAATGGGAATGGAGATCAGGACGGCGCCAGCGGCAAAGCTGGTATACCAGCTGTCGATGTATTCTTTTTCCAGCATCTTCCACAGACCGATGGCCACGGTATACTGGTCCGAATTGGCCCGGCAGATCACCTTCGCGAAGATGAAGTCCAGCCAGGGGCCCATGAAGGCCGTCAGTATGGTATAAATGATGATCGGTTTGCTCAGAGGCAGGGTGATCTTGCTGAAGATCTGCCACCTGGTACAGCCGTCCAGCAGGGCCGCTTCGTCGATGGCGAAGGGGATGGTATCGAAGAAGCCCTTCGCGATCTGGAAGCCCAGGCCCGCGCCGCCGGAATAGACCAGGATCAGCGCCAGGCGGATCAGATTTCCTTCCGTCAGGCCCAGAGCCTTCAGGATGAAGTAAACCGCCACCATGGACATGAAGCCGGGGAACAGCCCCAGGATCATCGCCATGTTCATATAGGGCTTGCGCAGCTTAAAGCGCAGCCGGGACAGACAGTAGGACACCGCCAGCGTATAAAAGGCCGCCAGGATGCAGGAGCAGACGGAAATGAACAGGGTGTTCATGAACATCTGCGGAAAATTCAGGATCGTGGTATCCGTGAACAGCTTCACATAATTGTCCAGCGTATAGGACTGAGGGAAGAAGGTGGACACGTAGGAGCCCTTTTCCGCCCGGAAGCTGGTAAGGATGACCCACAGGATCGGGAACACCCAGATCACGGCGAGAATGCCCAGGATCACATGGACCGCCGTATTGTTGATGAAACGCTTTCTCTTCGCGGAGGCATATTTCTTTTGATTCATGACTTAAAATCCCCCTTCCTCTTTGTAGGACTTACTGCTGCGGTAGGTAAGGAGCGCGCCCACTGCCAGGATGATGAACGTCAGAATGCCGATGACAGAGCCCACATTATAATACTGCTTGTCGATGGTCAGCTTGTACAGCCAGGTCACCAGCAGGTCCGTGCTTCCGGCCGTGGAGGACAGGTTCGTGACCGGATCCCCTCCCGAAAGCAGATAAATGACGTTGAAGTTGTTCACATTTCCCGTAAACGTGGTGATCAGATACGGGGTGGTCACATACAGCATGTAAGGCAGCGTGATCTTGAAAAAGATCTGGACCGCGTTCGCGCCATCCACCCGGGCCGCCTCATACAGCTCCGCGGGAATGTTCTGCAGCACGCCGGTCAGCTGCAGCAGCGTATAGGGAACGCCCACCCAGATATTGACCACGATCACCGTCACCCGCGCCCAGGTGGGATCCGTGAAGAAGGGAAGGCTGGCGTCGGGGGCGATCAGTCCGATGTTGCGCAGCAGCACGTTCACCGCGCCCTCCGGCTGCAGCATGGTCCGCATGATTAAGAGGGATACGAACATGGGAACCGCGCAGGAAAGCACAAAGCAGAACCGCCAGAAGCCCTTGGCCTTCGTGTCCTTCCGGTTGATCAGCAGCGAAAGGATCATGCCGAAAATATAGTTGGTAAAGGTGGCGAAGAACGCCCACACCAGCGTCCAGATCAGCACGGACCAGAAGGTGCTTCCCAGGATGCTGCTGGAATCGAACAGCGTCCGGAAATTCTCCAGTCCCACCCAGTCAAACAGCATCAGATGGTTATCCAGCTTGCTGTAGCTGGTAAACGCCATGCAGATCATGAAGATCAGCGGCAGGATGGTAAACGCGAAAATGAAGATCATCGGCGGCGTCATCAGGAGCCGGTACAGGTTCTCATTCAGCAGGCTTTTTACATCCTGTGAAAACGTATTGATATGTTTTCTCTGCTTCGCCAGGCATTCCACCCGGTACGCGCTCTTTAACGCGCCCCTCCAGGCCCAGAACATCAGAAGGGTCAGAAGCACCGTGGCCACGCCGTACAGAAGGATCAGTACGGACTGATCTCCCTTTGTGTAGACATACACCTGACTGGCCTCGTCCCAGATCTCCTCCTGCGGCACGCTTCCCAGGGAAGGAAGCATGCTTAAAAATCCGATCCCGTTCACCGCCATGAACACCAGATATGCGGCTTCTATCGCCAGAAACAACAGGCCTTTTATTTTCTGGCCGTGTACAAAATTTCCAAGTCCCATCACCAGCATGGAAAGCTTCGTTTCCGGTCCGCCGTTTCGGATGGCGGCCATACAGGTATAGGGGGTCGTAAACTCATCCGCTTTTTTCCTGAAAAATGACATACCCTTTTTCCTCCTCCCTGGAGATCCGGCCGCGCCGGTCAGATCCCGTCGCTGTTCATCGCTTCATTCATCTGTTCCGTCTGCTCCGCCGCGTTTTCATGGGTCACGCTCTCATTCCGGATGGATTTTCCCATGTTTTCCACGGGCGTCCAGCAGTTGTTCATCTTGGAAACGAAGGGCTGCAGGATGGAGGTGTCGTTAAAGGTGTCGTTCTGCGCCGTCACCACCTCGTCCGCCTGGATCGCTTCTTCGGAAAGCAGCTGCGTATTGCAGGGAACCACGCCGCACATCTCATAATGCGCCTTCTGCGCTTCCGGAGAAGCCAGGAACACCGCAAGCTCCACCGCGGCCACCATATTCTTCGCGTTCGGATTCACCCCGATGGCCTTGGAACCCGCATAGGCCAGCATCTGCTTTTCTTCTCCGTTCAGGGTAAACGTGGGAAGAGAGGCCACGCCCATGTTGTCTCCCAGCGCTTCCTTCACCGCGTTGGCGTCCCAGGAGCCGGAGAACATGGCGTTGATGCTGCCGTCACGAAGCCCCGCGATGCCGGAACCGTCCGCGTCGATGCGGAAGTTGGGATGGTTTCTCAGATCGATCAGATAATTGGTCGCATCCACCGCCTTCTGTCCGCCGAAATCCACGCCGGCCGCTTCATCCGTTCCGTCCCCGAACAGCGTGCAGCCGTTTCCCAGATAAAAGGCCGGCAGGTACCAGGAATTGGTGAAGGGGAAGGAAACCACGCCCTTCTCCAGCATGGTATCCAGATTCTGAATATCCTCTTCGGAAAAAACGCTCTTGTCATAGTACATGAACCAGGTATTGGTGGTAAAGGGAACCCCGTACAGATCCTCGTCCATGATCAGGGAATCCAGCACCTCCGGCGTGTTCATGCTCTCGATCTCCTCCCGGTACTTCCCGCCGAACTTCGCCAGCGCGCTGGCGTCCGTCAGCGTGGTCAGGGTATCGTTTGCGAACATGAACACGTCCGCGCTCGCCTCCGGATCCTGCGATACCTGTCCGGCAGCGCTGGCCTCATCCGCCACGCCGTAAACAAAGGTGATATCCCATTCCGGATGCTCCTCCGCAAAGGCTTCGCACATGGTCTGAAGCCACTCTCCGTTGTCCTTCGACTGATCGTTCTGCGGAGACCAGACCATCAGCCTTACCTTTTCCCCTCCGGACGCCGTCTCCCCGGAGGACGCGCCGCATCCCGCAAGTCCCGTGACGGCAAGCGCCGCCGCCAGTAAAAGCGCTGCTCCTCTTTTCCTCATTATTTACCTCCATGCCGAAGCGTTGTATTTTCCGAAACGCTTTTCCTCGAAACCGCCGAAAATGTTTCGTAATGTTTCGTTCTGACCTCATAGTAAACCCGCCCGTCCGATTCGTCAATGCCGTTTTCCATATTCGCGGCGTTTTCTCTCTTTTAAACAGTTTCAGGCGGGCATTTTCAGCAATGTTTACCAATTCCATTTCGTCTCTTTTTACAACTTTACGAAACTTTTTTATCTCCTCCAAAAACCGATTGCCATTCCCCTCCTCTCCTTCTATAATGGAATTCAGAAACAGCCCGAAAACAGGACCGCACCGGAAAAGAGGAAAACATGGCGACAATTCAGGATATTGCCGACAGGCTCGGCGTTTCAAAGGGAACGGTTTCCAAAGCGCTCAACGGCGCGCCGGATATCAGCGAAACTTTACAAAAAACGATTCTGGAGACCGCGGTGGAAATGGGATATACCAGGATCCGCAGGAAGGACAGCCGGAAGCTCTGCATTCTCACGGAAAATCTGGAATATCAGGAGCCTCATCAGTTCGGATACGAGATCATCCTCGGCTTCCGCCAGATGGCGGAGCCTGCGGGATACCTCGTAGAGATCGTGGATGTTTCGGAACGGCTGCAGAAATCGGTTCCCTATGATGTTTTCATGATGAAGCACGACTATCCGGGCGCGTTCGTCCTGGGTTTCTCTTTAAGCGACCCGTGGATGAAGGACTTTGAGACCGCCCGGACGCCCGCCGTGCTGTATGACAACTATATTATGACCAATCCGCGTATGGCTTATGTGGGAATCGACAATAATGAAGGGATGGAACTGACCGTGTCCCGTCTGAAGGCGCTGGGACACAGGAGGATCGGTTATCTGAGCGGCGCGCTTGGCTCCCATATCATGCAGGTGCGCCATTCCGCCTTTTTTCACGCCATGCGCCAGAACGGCCTGAAGGCGGATCCCGCGCTCACGGGAAGCTCCTATTATATCACCCAGTGTCTGGAAAAGCAGCTTCCCCGCCTGCTGGAGCAGGGCGCGACGGCCATCGTCTGCAGCCACGACCTGCTGGCGAACGCCGTCATGGTCCAGTGCCAGCAGCTCGGACTGCGCGTCCCCGCAGACATCAGCGTCACGGGCTTCGACGACCTGCCCATGTGCGCCTACACCTCCCCGCCGCTGACCACCGTCCGCCAGGAGCGCATCCAGCTGGGAAAGAGCGGCTACTACGCCCTGGACAGCCTGATGAACGGCGTGGCCATCGGCACCCTTCTGCTGCACGCGAGGCTGATGGAGAGAGGGTCGGCGGGGGCGGTCAGAAAAAAAGGGGAGGGAGCGGTCTGATCTGAAAGACCAGCTCCCTCGTTTTTTCCTCCTCTCTCCTGCATTTTTTCCATAACCTGCGTTCAAAGGGGCAGGCGGCTGTTTTGCAGCCGTCTGCCCCTTTCCGATTTTTTCCGCGGGAAACATCATTTCCCTTCGTCCTTTTTCAAAATCTCCTGGATCCATTCCAGCACCCGTTCGATGCCGGTATCCCAGTATTTCCACTGATGGTCCCCGTCCGCCTCTTCAAAGGTCAGGTCATACCCATGGTCCGTCAGGAAATCTCTCAGCCGGAGGTTATCCTGATACAGAAAATCCTGTCTGCCGCACCACTGGTACAGCTTCGGAAGGCGGCCGCCTTTTTGGGCCGCTTCCTTTGCCAGATGGAAGAGGTCGTCGCCGCTTCCTCTGACCGGCCTGTTTCCGTATACCGGGTCAAAGGCATTCGGTTCCCCCTTCGCCTCTTCCCGGATCCGCTCCGCCAGGGCGGCCACGTCCACCGCTCCGGAGAGGGAGGCCGCCGCGCGGAACCGCTCCGGGAAGGCAAGCGCCAGCTTCAGCGCGCCGTATCCCCCCATGGAAAGCCCCGCCGCGAAGGTTTTCATCGGATCCGCGGTCATATGGGGGAACAGGTCCCGGCAGATTTTAGGAAGCTCCTGGGAGATAAAAGTCCAGTACCGGAACCCGATCGCCATATCGGAGTAAAAGCTCAGATGCGCCGCCGGCATGACGACGATGATCCCCTTGTCGCTGGCATAGCGTTCCACGCTGGTCCTTCTTTCCCATACCGTATGGTCGCCGTTATACCCGTGGAGCAGATACAGGACCGGATAGGGCGGCGTAAACTGCCCGCCGTTCACCGGATTGATGATGCTGATGTTCTGCGGAATGATCACGCTGAGATTCACGCTCATGTGAAGCACCTCCGAGAAGCAGTCCACTGTCAGAAAAGCCATGGTTACCTCCCCGCGAAATCGCCGCGCACGCTCCGGGCCGCCAGATCCGGCCGGTTGGTGATGATGCCGTCGCATCCGGCCTGCGCCAGCGCGCGCATTTCTTCCGGATCGTCGCAGGTATAGGGATTCACGCCGATGCCCCTGGCGTGCATTTCCCCTACCAGCGCAGGATCCTCCAGCACGCTGTGATAATCCGGATGCAGATAGTCCGGCCGATAGGGAAGGCTGTCCACAAGCTCCGTCAGCGTCTTCGTCTCTCCCGCCCTTTCCAGAAGCGTTTTTACATCCTGTACCGGATACTTTGACGCGAAGACCGCGGAAAATTCTCTTAAGAGCCCCTGCATTTTTTGATGAAAGGTCAGAAGCCCCACCCGGCAGGAGGCGTCCTTTTTCTTCAGTTCTCCCAGAAGCCGCGCGTCAAAGGAGGAATAGATGACCCTGTCCGCCAGTCCGCTTTCTCTCACTGCCTCCAGCACCTTCCCGGCGAAATCCACCTGCTTGTCCAGATGGGATTTCAGCTCCAGGTTGATGATCTCCATATCCTTCAGGATGGGGAGCAGCTCCTGTAAGGTCAGGATCCGCTCGCCCGCGAACGCGGCGCCCTTATAGGAACCGAAGTCATATTTCTTCAGCTCCTCCGTCCTCATCAGGGCGATCGCTCCCCGCCCGTTGGAGGTATTGTCGATATAATAATTGTGATGAATGACGATCTCCCCGTCTGCCGTAAGCTGCAGGTCGGTCTCGATCCCGTCCGCCGCAAGCTCATACGCCTTCAGGAAGGCGGCTCTTGTATTCTCGGGGGCATGGAAGGATGCCCCCCTGTGCGCCATGATAAGTACCTGATTCCTATTCATTCAGCAGTTCGTTTCCTTTCGCTTCCAGTTCCGCCAGCGTGGTATCCACATCGGCGTCGTTTACCATGATCTCGGCCATATCGTTGGTCAGCTCTGCCTGGAATTCCACATAGCCCGGGTTGTTGGGACGCCCGGAGGAAATCTCAAGCTGGTCGAGCGCCACCTTGTACTGCGGATACTGCTCGTACCATTCCACCATCTTCGGATCCTCCGCCGCGCTCTTTCTGGTGGCAAGATATCCGGTCACGATGCTCGCTTCCACCGTCTCGTCCACGGTGGTCATGAATTTGATGTACTCCCAGGCGGCATTCTGCTGTTCTTCGGAAAGTCCGCTCAGCATGGCGATGTTGCAGCCTCCGGTGGTAACGCCATACTGGGTTCCCTTCGGAATGAACGCGGTCTGCAGGCCGAATCCAAGCTCATCGGCGATGGAAAGCATCTGGCTCAGTCCGCCGGTGGACTGGAAGAAGAACGCCGCGTCCTGGTCCATCAGGTCCGCGCTCATCTTGTCCGCTTCCGCGTAAGGGTACAGATGGGCGAGCCCTCTGTCGCGCAGATCCTTAAAGTAGTTGATGACGGTCCGGTCAACCTCGTTGTCAACCGTGCACTGCGTCTCATCCTCGTTTACGGTAAAGCCGCCCCAGGTCAGCATGAACGCCTCATGGAACCAGTAGTTGATCGGCATGGAGATCCCGTACTTTCCGGTCGCCTCCTTTACCTTCTCGCTCGCCTCGGCAACGTCGTCCCAGGTCTCGATCTCATCCGGGTTCACGCCTGCCTGCTCCAGCAGGGAGGTATTCATATATAAGATGGACGTGGAACGCAGGAAGGGAAGGGCATAGCAGGAGTCGTCGATGTAGCAGTTATACAGAAGGCCATCATGGAAATCGCCCATATCCATCCCCTCTGCCTCGATCCGGTCGTCCAGGCTCTGGATCATCCCGCCCTGGGCGAACATTCCCACCGCTCCGATCTCCAGTACGGTCAGCTGCGGAGCCGTCCCGGCGATATAGGCCGCCTGGAGCTTCTGGTGCAGGTCTGTATATTCTCCCTGATATTCGGCTGTTACGTGGATTCCCTTTTCCGCACCCACCGTGCTGTTGAACCGCTCCGTCGCCTCTCCGATATAGGTTTCCACCGTATCGGAATTGGCGAACCAGAAGGTAAGTTCAATGGGATCTTTGCTTCCGGAGGAAGCCTGCCCGGAGGCCGCCTCAGAGGAAGCCCCGTCCTGAGACGCCTCAGCGGAGGATGCTTCTGTGGAAGCTGAGTTTCCCGCCGCGCTGGCGGAAGCGCTTCCGCAGCCGGCCATGGATGCTGCCATCGCCGCGGCAGCAAGGATTGCCATCGATTTACGGATCCATCTGTTCATTTTTCTTTTTTCCTTTCTGTTTCCATTCTTTCTATTATGTTTCCATTCTTTGCTTCTGCGGTTTCCCGCGTTTTTCCATCTGCTCCGGCCCCATACGGGCAGGAATCTATTGCCCCAGCCCCGTACAGGCAGGGATCTATTTGACGCCCGTGTAGGCGAAAGCTTTTAAGATCTGCTTCTGAGCGACGGCAAAGGCGATCAGGATCGGGACCATCATGATCAGGTTTCCCGCCATGATGATATGATTGGCGACGCCGCCGTCCACATCGCTCAGGGCCGTGATCCCCACCGGCAGGGTGCGCACCGCGTCGCTGGTGGTCAGCACTTTGGCCCAGAAATAATCGTTCCATGTCCCGATGAAGGTAAGCAGCGCCAGCGTAGCCACCGTGCTGCGCGACATGGGAAGCATGATCCGGAACATGATCTTCAGCTCGCCCGCCCGATCCAGCCGCGCCGCCTCGATCAGCTCCTTCGGCACCTGGAGGAAGTTCTGCCTCAGCATGAAGATGCCGAACGCGCTCGCCGCCTGCGGCAGGATCAGCGACCAGTAGGTGTTGATCAGATCCAGCTTGCTGAGGATGAGGAACACCGGGAGGAAGACCAACTGCGCCGGTATCATGGTGGTAGCAAGGACCGCGCCGAACAGCACGCCCCTTCCCTTAAATTCATAACGCGCGAACGCGTAGGCCGCCGGGACCACCGTGACCAACTGCAGCACGAGGACGCCCGCCGTAACGATCACGCTGTTTTTCAGATAATGAAGGAAGTCTATGGACTCGAACGCCGTCACAAAATTCACGAACTGCGGGTTCGACACCCAGAAGACCGGAGGCGACTGCAGCGTCTGCCCCAGCGTCTTGATGGAGGTCAGCGCCATCCAGTAAAAAGGGATGAAAAAGATCATGAGCAGCAATATGTTGATGACCCATCTCCCTGAATATCTTGCTATCTTTTTCATTTCAGCCTCCAATCCCTTATTGATAATGCACTTTTTTCTGAAGCACGCTGAAATAGATCAGCGTCATCAGGCCGACGATCAGCATCAGCACCACCCCCATCGCGGACGCGTATCCCGTATGGTAGTAGACAAAGCCCTGCTGGTAAAGCTCAAAGACCATGGTATTGGTGGAATCCGCAGGGCCGCCGCCCGTCATCAGCGACACACATTCAAAGGTTTTGAACGAGCCGATGATCCCGGTCAGGATCAGGAAAAACAGGGTGGGTGACAGCATCGGCAGCGTGATCCGGAAGAATGTGGAAACCGGCTTCGCCCGGTCCAGGGCCGCCGCCTCATACAGATATCCGGGGATCCCCTGCAGCGCCGCCACAAAGATCAGCACATAATATCCAAGGCTTTTCCACACATTTACGATCACCAGGGACAGCATCGCCACCTTCGGATCTCCCAGCCAGTTCACCGGGTCCGCGCCGAACAGCCCCAGCACAAAATTGAACAGTCCCCTGTCCTCATCCATCATCCACATCCAGATGAAGGAAATGGAGACCAGGGAAACGATGTTCGGCATGAACATCACATTCTGAAGGATACGGTTGATCCTGGTATTGCTTTTCAGATAAAGGGCGATCGCCAGGCTCAGAAGGATCGCGGCCGGCACCATCATCAGCATAAAGCGGAAGGTGTTTCCAAGGACCAGCCAGAATTCCTTATCCCGGAACATATCCACGTAATTTTTCAGTCCAAGGAATTCCATGTCGGCGATCATGTTCCAGTCAAAGAAGCTGACATAGAGCATGTAAAACACGGGATAGATCACAAATACCGTAAAGATCAGCATCGCCGGCAGGATCATCAGGTAGGGAAGCATGCGGCGAAAAACCGTATCGGCCGTTTTTCTCTTTCCCGCAGCCCTCTCTTTTTTTAAGACAAAAGGCTTTACCGGCAGGCCCGGCGCCTTTACCACATTGTCAGCAGCGTTCATTTTTACCTCCATTCCGAAGCGTCACGGATCCTCTTTCCTACCCTCGCATCCGGTTTTCATTCCGGTCGAAAAAGCAGATGTCCTTCCGGGGGATCCACATCTCCACCTTTCCATAATGCCGTTCGTCGGTGTGGTAGTCCCTCGCCTGAATGCAGCCGAATTCCGTCTCGATCTTATAAAGGATCTCCGCGCCCAGCATCTCGCGGGTAAGGACCTTCCCCTCCATCCGGATCCCGTCCTGTGCTTCCCGGAAGGACACATGCTCGGGACGAAATCCCGCCCATACCGCTTTTGCCGGGAAATTCCAGGTAGCCAGGCATCCCGCGGCCTCGATCATGTTCATGGGAGGCGTTCCGATGAATTTGGCCGTAAACACATTTTCCGGATCCCTGT
The DNA here is from genome assembly GCA_019120525.1 of Candidatus Eisenbergiella stercorigallinarum. Taxonomy (GTDB): domain Bacteria; phylum Bacillota; class Clostridia; order Lachnospirales; family Lachnospiraceae; genus Eisenbergiella; species Eisenbergiella stercorigallinarum. The sequence continues at coordinate 34,149 of DWUW01000015.1, forward strand.
AAATTTCCTCCGGAGTCCCCTGCTGCATGATCTTCCCTTCGTGCATCAGCACGATATGGGTTCCCATGGACATGGCCTCCGCCTGGTCATGCGTTACATAGATAAACGTGCTTCCCAGCTTCTCATGCAGCTCGATCAGCTCCGTCCGAAGCTGGGCCCGCAGCTTGGCGTCCAGATTGGACAGCGGCTCATCCATCAGGAAAACATCCGGATTCTTCACCATGGCTCTTGCCAGGGCCACTCTCTGACGCTGTCCGCCGGAAAGGGCGGACGGCTTCCGGTTCATATATCCGTTCAGTCCCGTGATCTCTCCGATCTCCCGGATCCTGCGGTCTCTCTCCGCCTTCGGCACCCTGGCGTTTTTCAGGCCGAACTCAATGTTCCCCCTCACCGTCATCGTGGGATAGATGGCGTAGTTCTGAAACACCATGGCGATGTCTCTCTCCCCCGGAGGCACATCCTTCATATCCTCTCCATTAATGGAAAGCCTGCCTCCGCTCACCTCCTCCAGCCCCGCTATCATGCGGAGCGTGGTGGATTTTCCGCATCCGGACGGCCCAAGAAGGATGGTAAAGCTTCCCTCCTGAATATCCAGGTTCAGGTCCTCGATAACCTGATCTTTTTTGTCATAAACCTTATCAACATGTTCCAGACTGATCTTACTCACGGGATCTTCCTTTCTTTTCCTTAATATAATCTTTCCGCCTCTGACGCGGCAGAACACAGCCCGTCGTTTTCAACTCTGTCATTTTATCATCAGGCCTTCTTCCAAACTATCAGCTCCGGGTAAAACTCTGTAAGATTTTCTGTCTGTATATCAGCGGAAATGTAAAGAAACCAGACTGTTTCAGAAAAATGGAAAAGAACATGTAAATTACAATGAAAAAATAAAAAAAGAACCGCCAGTCCCAAATTTTCGGACTGGCGGCGTCAGCCGGGCGCTTCTTTTCACACTGCGGCGCCCGCGTATTTCACAGCGGCACAAGCCATCGTTTCCCTCATTCCCGCTCCAGGAACTCCCGCAGCCTCTCCTGATCCATCTCGCGGCAGCTTGCCGTGATTTTTACGCCCTCGGGCAGGTATTCGCAGGTACGGACCGCCGCGTTTTCATTCAGATAATTCACCAGGTCGCCCCGGCTGTAGGGAAAAAGGAAGGTGCATTCCCGGCTGCCTGCGTAAAGCTTTTCTTCGATCATGGAAAGCAGTTCGTAAATCCCATAGCCCTGCTTCGCGGACAGGTAAATACGGTTTCCGCTGATCCGTGGAAGCTCCTGCGGCTCCATGATTTTATCCGCCTTGTTCATCACATGGATGCAGGGGATGGTTTCCGCGCCCAGCTCCCGCAGGGTTTCTTCGGTCACGCGCATCTGCTCCCGGAAGCGCTCGTCGGAAGCGTCCACCACATTCAGGAGAAGATCCGCGAAACGCACCTCGTCCAGAGTGGAGCGGAAGGCCTTGATCAGGCCGTGGGGCAGGCGGCTGACGAAGCCCACCGTATCGGACAGGAGAAAATCCTTCCGGTTTCCCGGTTCGATCTTGCGCACCGTGGTATCCAGCGTCGCGAACAGCATATCCTTTTCCATGACCATTTTTTCTTCCTTCACGCTGCCGCCCGCCGTGTCCGCGCAGGTGGTAAGCAAACGGTTCATCAGGGTGGATTTTCCCGCGTTGGTATAACCCACCAGCGCTGCGAGGGGAAGGGCGGATCTGCTACGCTTTCTCCTCTGGATATCCCGGTCATGCTCGATGGCGTCCAGCTCCCGGCCCAGCTCGTTGATGCGGCGTTCGATTTTTCTGCGGTCCAGCTCGATCTGCTTTTCCCCGGAGCCCTTGTTGCTCAGGCTTCCGCTGGCTCCTGCCTGCCGCCCCAGAGAATCCCGCATTCCCACAAGCCTGGGCAGCATGTACTGAAGGCTTGCGGATTCCACCTGCAGCCTGGCCTCTCTGGTTTTTGCCCGTCTGGAGAAGATCTCCAGGATCAGGCTGGTACGGTCCATCACCGAGGCTTCGATCTCCTTCTGCAGATTTTTCAGCTGGGAGGGCGAAAGGGCGTCCTCAAAGATCACATAATCGATGTCCAGAAGCTCCACCGTCTCCTGAATCTCCGCCACTTTGCCGCTTCCGATATAGTAAGCGGGCGTGGGGGAAGAAAGGCTCTGCTCCATCCGGGCGGCCACCTCCATGCCGCAGGCCTCCGCCAGGCTCCCCAGCTCTTCCATGGAAACGTCAAAATCCCTGTCGTTTCCCAGCCGCAGGCCGACAAGAAGGGCCCGCGGCGTCTTTTCCTGTGTATCCTGTGTATCGTAATTTCTTTCCATATTTACCTCCCGTCCTGTCGGAGCATAAGCCGCTCCGACCCTCTTTGTCATAAATCTCTGATCCTCGCGCCCTGTATGCCAAACCGCTGCCAGGCACGGCTTTACAGTGCCGGGGCGCGTCAGGCCGTTTTACAGATTCACGATCTTCGTCGATACATTTTCCCGGAATCTGGCGTCGTGCTCCACGAACAGCATGGTGGGGCGGTATTCCAGGATCAGCTTTTCGATCTGCATCCGGGAGAAAACGTCGATGTAATTAAAGGGTTCATCCCACACATACAGGTGGGCCGGCGTGAGCAGGCTGGCCGCGAGAAGCACCTTCTTTTTCTGCCCTTCCGAGTAGTCCTCCATCCGCTTTGCGAACTGCACCCGGTCAAAATCGAGCTGCCTTAAAATCGCGCAGAACAGGCTCCTGTCCAGGTTCCTTCTTTCGCAGAAAGCCGGAATGTCTCCCCGCAGTTTGGAGGTGTCCTGATTCACATAGGAGATCACCAGCCCGGAGGCCGTTTCGCAGACGCCCGTTTCCCGGACGGGCAGCGGCTCCCCGGCGCCCGCCTTTTCCAGGATCCTTTTGATCAGCGTGGATTTGCCGCAGCCGTTTTCCCCGTGCAGGGCGGCCCGGTCTCCCTGTTCGATCTGGAAGGTCAGTCCGGTAAAAACCGCTTTTTCCGCGTCCGTATACCGGAGGGAATAATCCCGCACGTTCACCAGCACCCTTTTGTGATGGACAAGGGGCATCAGCTTTAGATCCGCCGGCTCCTCCAGATCCACAAGCAGCCCTTCCTTTTCTTCGATCTCCCGGTCGATCCGCTTTTTCATCTGGGTCACGCGGCTCTGCAGCTTCCTGGTTTTCTCCCCGATGTAGGCTCTTCTTCCGCCATGGCCCGGATCCTTTACCGGGTCAAAGCCGATCTTGCTGCGCTCGCTCTTTTCCGCCCACTGCCCGGTCCGCGCGGACGCCTCCCGGAGCCTGCCGATCTCCTTTCTGTGCTTCTCATTTTCCGCTTTCTCAAACGCGTCTCTGCGGCTTTTATTTTCCCACCAGCTGGAAAAATTCCCGCTCTGCACCTCGATGGTCTGGCGGTTCAGAACCAGCACATGATCCACGCAGGCGTCCAGAAGATCCCTGTCGTGGGATACCAGAATAAAGCCCTTCTTTCCCGCCAGATACCGCTTCACCGTTTCTCTGGCTTCCTGGTCCAGATGGTTCGTGGGCTCGTCGATCAGAAGAAAATCATTCTCCCCGGAAAACAGCACCGCCAGCAGCACCTTCGTGCGCTCTCCCGGGCTCAGCGTCCCGAAGGGCCGGTACAGGATTTCCGCGCTTTCCCGCAGAAGCTCCAGCTCGCAGATCACGCGCCACAGCTCGCAGCCGCCCTTCAGCTCCTCCGCGAACTCCGCGGCTGGCCTTTCTTTTTGTTCTTCCGTGATCGGATACGGAAAATAGTCGAAAACCGTGGAAGTGCGGATGCTTCCCTCATAGGGGTATTTCCCAAGAAGCAGGTTCAGAAAGGTCGTCTTCCCCTTCCCGTTGCGCCCGATCAGCCCCAGCTTCCAGTCCGTGTCGATGGTAAAGGACACATCCTCGAAAATATTGTCAAAGCTGCCTTCATAAGCGAAGGTCAGATGGTTTACAGCGATCTGTGACATTTTTACCTCCATGCCGAAGCGTTTTACGCTGAGGCGCGCGCGCCGAACCTCCAGTTCGGCGTCTGCACAAGAATACAAATCCCGTTACGGGATTTGTATTCTCAGGATTTGCGACGCTTCGGCGCAAATCCTGATTGAAAAATAAGCCATCGGGCTTATTTTTCAATCTTACCTCCCTGCCGAGGCGTTTTACGCATACAAAAAAGAGAATGCCATCAGCCGTACAGCCTCTTTCCCTCCCATCGGAAAACGGTTCTCCGGGTTCCGGCCCCTGCGGGCAGATATCCGCCGGCGGGAAGGCCCGCCGTCCGTTTCCTGACGAAAGGAAAAAACTGCATCTTCTGAGACACAGATACTTTCACACACAAAAAACTGGAAAACCTCCCCCGACAACGTATAAAAACCAGGGTATCTGTTTTCCGCGCAGAAGTCCCATGGGGACAGCTCTGCCGGCCGTTCCTGCACGGCCGTTTTCCTTTGTGCTGAAAGTTATCTGTTTCTCTTCCTAATGAACATTCTCTTGCCTCTTAATATTTATGAATTATTTGATTGATGTAGCGCTACAGCATCATATTAACCGCGCGGGGGCAGGCTGTCAAGCGGTTTTATATTTTTCTTCTGTTACATAAAGTCAAACAGACTGAGCTGCTCGGCCTCCATCTGCGCCTCCGGCTTTTCCTCCACCGCGTTTTCCCGGACCGCCATGTCCTGCGGGATCTCGGAGAGAAACGGGGAAGGCTGTTCGGTACAGGTAAGGATCAGCTCCTCCACGGCACGGGTCATGCCCACAAAGCAAAGTCTGCGCTCCTCTTGAATGTCCGCCCAGGCAAAGCCTGTCTGAAGCGGCATCTTATCCGCCTCCATACCGTACAGGATCACCACGGGAAACTCCAGGCCCTTGGAGCCGTGCAGCGTCATCAGCGTAACCGCGTCCGCCCGGAATTTTCTTCCGCCGTTTCTGCGCACGTCCCCGTCCTCCCCGAAATCCAGCGTATCCAGAAAGGCTTCCATTGAGGGGTATAAAACGGCCATGTCCGCAAGCCGGTTCAGGTCTTCTCTGACCGCGTCCGCATCTTCCCCTTCCGGCTCCCATTCCTGTATCCATTCCTCCAGCAGCCTGACCGGCTTCGTCCGCTTTATCTTTTTTTCATATTTGGACAGCAGATACTCCATCCTTTCCTGCGCCGTCTCCCCAAGCAACGGGGCAAGCAGTCTCCGGGCAAGCTCTCCCGCCCCTTCCTCCTCCGGGAAAAGCACGTGCCGGAAGAAGGCCAGCGCCGCGCGGACCTCCCGGCGCGTCAGGAAGTCCTCTCTTCCCGCGACCGCATAGGGAATGCCCTCCTGGCGCAGCGTCTTTTCCAGCCAGACGGCCTGGCGGTGGGTCCGGTACAGTATGGCGATATCGGAAAAGCTGCGCGCCGAGTCTCCCCGGTGTTCGTTCTCCTCGGTATCCAGCATATCGATGCCGCCGATCTGACGGTTGATCTCCTTTGCGGCAAAGATCGCTTCGCGCCGCTCATCCGGAGCGGTCACGATGCGCACGGCCGCTTCGCCGCCGCGGTGCGCCTGCATCTGCCTCGTTCCGCCCGCGTTATGGGAAATGACGGCGAGGGAAGCGGCGAGGATCTGACGGGTGGAGCGGTAATTTTCTTCCAGACGGATGGTGTGAAGCTCCGGAAAATCCTCCCGCAGCCTGTCAAAGCAGGCCGCGTCCGAGCCCCGGAAGCCATAGATGGACTGGTCCGGATCTCCGATCACAAAAAGCTCCGCCCCATTCCGGTTCCAGGCCTGCATCAGGCGGTACTGCAGCGGGTTGATGTCCTGAAACTCATCGATCAGAAGGCAGGAAAAGCAGGAAAGCTCCTCTGCGCTTTCCACATTTTCTGCACTTTCCGCATTTTCTGCGCTTTCCTCCCCTTCCTCCGGCTTTTCCTCCAGAATACGGAGCGTCTCCAAAAGCAGGTCGTCATAGTCCATGACCCCCTGCTCCTTCATGGCCTTCTGATATAGCACGCGGGCTTCCCTGAGCCTGTCCGCTTCCGTTTCCTTCCCTTCTTCCCTCTCCGGCTCTGTCATCCCGTTTTTCACCCGGGAGAGCTCCCGTAAAAACCGGCCCGGGGAGCCCTTCAGGCCGGCCTGCTTCATGGCCTCCCCCGCAAGCTCCTCCTTCAGTCCCTCATCCGCAAGAAGCACAGGAATCCCTTTTTTCTTCAGGAATCTGCTGCTCACAGCATGGAAGGTGCCGATCTGGATAGCTTCATATCCGCACTGCTTCGCGTTGGAGGCCTGCTTCAGGCGGTCGCGCATCTCCTGAGCGGCCCGGTTGGTGAATGTCACCGCGGTGATCTGTCCGGGATCCACGTCTCTGACCTCCACCAGATACTGCAGGCGGGCGATCAGGGTTTTGGTCTTTCCCGCGCCGGGACCGGCAATGACCGCCACGGCCCGGTCGGAAGCGCGGACGGCTTCCTCCTGCAGCGGGTTCAGGGAGGACAGGAATTCCTTTTCCCTGCCCGGTTCTGCCCTGTCTTTTTCTCCCAGGTCCTGTTCTTCGTTTTTTCCTTCCCGTTCTGCCCGCTTCACGCCGGACGTACGTCCTGTAGCTGCGGTCCGCGCTTCTTTCTGCTCCATCCGCTCCAGCTCATCCGTGGAAAACAGAGAAAGCTGCCCCTCCAGGCTGTTTCTGTCCTCCTCCGAAAGCAGGCCGATTTTTCCGTATTCTCCGTCGAAACCGGGCGTCCGCTTCACCCGGCCCTCCCGCAGGCGGCTGATCCCTTCCGCCACCAGCGGCCCCGCCGCATGGCGGATCTCCTCAACGGGCGCTTCCCGCAGGATATAAAATTCCGGCCCCAGCTGCGCGATCAGCCTCTCATACGCCTCCCGCACCTTTTTCCCGGCCGCGCTGCTTCCCGTAGAGGCCGCGATCACCTCCGGAAGCGGAACCAGACTTTCAAAGGGCTTCGCGTCCGGCCGCACATAGTTTTCCGGCCGGTCCGCCAGCTGCTCCACCCGGTTCAGCACGCCGATGGTGATCTTTTTCCCGCAGACCGGACAGCGGCCGCCAAGCTCCTCCGTCTCCTGCGGGCTGATGCAGAGGCCGCATTTTCTGTGGCCGTCAAAATGATACTTCCCTTCCTCCGGGAAAAATTCCAGCGTTCCGGCAAGCCCCTCTCCTGTGTTCACAGCCTTCGCGATTCCGGCATAGGACAGCTCCGTCTGAAACAGCGTGGCCTCCCGCCCCAGCTTTGCCGGGGAATGGGCGTCCGAATTGGAAACCAGAAAGTAGGAATCCAGCGCGGAAACCCGCCAGTTCATGGGCGGATCAGAGGAAAGCCCCGTTTCCAGCGCATGGATGTGAGGCGTCAGATCCCCGAAGCATTCCTCGATGGAATCAAAACCGGAAAAAGCCCCGAACAGCGAAAAATGGGGCGTCCAGATATGAGCCGGAACGTATACGGCCTGCGGACAGGTTTCCAGCATGATCTCCAGCAGATCCCTGCAGTCCAGTCCCAGGATCGGCCTGCCGTCCGAATGGATGTTTCCGATCAGCTCCAGCCGTCTGGAAAGGGCTTCCGCCTCCTCAAGGCCGGGCAGCAGGAGCAGGCTGTGCACCTTGCGCACCCTTTCATTTTTCTTATAAATGGAGCTGATCTCTCCCGTCACCAGAAAACGCGGCTTCTCTTCCGGCACGCCCTCCTGATGGATACGGTATTCCTCCTTCAGCACATAAAGCCCGTCCTCCGCCGGCTCCAGCTTCTCCACAAGCTCCGCCCGCCATGCGGGATGGGTGAAATCCCCTGTTCCCAGAATATGGATCCCCTTTTTTCGCGCCTCAAGCTCCAGATGCTCCGGATCGCCGTCTTTGCTCGTAGCCCGCGAAAACCGGGAATGTATGTGCAGGTCTCCGATGTATGTCCGATGTGTCATCTTAATCTCCATTCCGGAGCGTAAGCGACGGGGCGAAGAGAAATCGCGAATGCGATTTCTCTGATGCCTAAGGGCTATTTGTGACGCTCCGGCACAAATAGCCGTGTGAAAAATAAGCCATCGGGCTTATTTTTCACACTATGTTTCCCCTTCCTGCCTGACATAAAAATATTTACCCGTATTCTATATTTTTTCTCCGCATTCTTCAACATTTTTCTTGCCCGCCCCGCCCGGAGGTGTTACAATACAGCCAGGCATAAAATTTCTCAAAAGCCATTCGGCTTTTCAGGCAGGACGATCTTCGTCCATTCTGGTTTTCTTGCATTTCAGAAACTCTATGCCAAATCCCTGAACCCCGTAAACCAACACCAGATCACAGAATCGGCAGGAGCCTCTGAAAATACGGCTCCGGAGCCGCAGAGAGCGCGTTTCACACATTTTTCGCGTTTCTCCATGAAGAAAGGAGCCGCCTATGCAGGAACAGTTATACGTAAACCGCGAGTACAAGGACTCTGTTTTCCGAATGCTCTACCGGGAAAAGAAAAATCTCCTTCAGCTCTACAACGCGCTGAACGGAACCAGCCACACAGATCCGGAGGAGCTGATCGTCACCACGCTGGAAAACGCCATTTATCTTGGGATGAAGAACGACGTGTCATTTTTGCTGGACGACAGGATGACCCTTTACGAGCACCAGTCCACCTGGAACCCCAACCTGCCGCTGCGCGACCTGCTTTATATCTCCAGACTCCTGGAAAAGCATGTCAATGCCGGGAACCGGTCGATCTATTCGTCCTCGCTGATCCGGATCCCCGCGCCACGCTTTGTGGTGTTCTATAATGGGCAGAGAAGAGTGGAAGACCATACTGTACTGAAGCTGTCGGACGCTTTTGAGAAGCCGGAAAAGGATCCCGCCCTGGAGCTGCGGGTGCGTCTGGTCAACATCAATCCCGGAGCCAGTCCGGAGCTGATGGAAAGATGCCGGACGCTGCGGGAGTACAGCGAATTTGTCGCGCGGATCCGAAAGCACATCGATGAAGAAGCTTCCATTCAGGAAGCGGTGGAACAGGCTGTGAGCGAATGCATCCGGGAGGGAATCCTGGCGGAATTCCTGCGCAGCCAGAGATCGGAGGTAGTAGCCATGTCCATCTTTGAATACGATCATGAAGTGGAAATGAAGAAGCTGACAGATGAGCTCCGGGAAACCATAAGGGCCGAAGAGCATGAGAGGGCTCTGGCAGAAGCCAGGGCAGAAGTAGAGGAAGCAACGAAAAAATTATATGAAGAAGCAAAGGAAAAAAACAGAACAGAAGGCAGAGCGGAAGGCCAGACCCACTTTTTACTGCTGGTCCTGGATCTCCGCGGCGCTGTTCCGGACTGGCTGAAGGAACGGATTCGTTGCGAAAAGGATCCAAGGCTTCTGGAGGACTGGATGAAAGCGGCCGCAGACGCCGTTTCTGTGGAGGATTTTCTGAGCAGGACAGGCCTGAAGGAATCCGTCTGAGAGGACATGGCCTGCCGTTTCCGGCAGGCTATTCTATCAGCTTCTGGCGGGTCGCCCTGCGGCCTTCCAGAAGATACTGCTCCTTCCCTGTATCCGCCTCCATTCTCTTCGCATGGAGCTTCCGGTAAGACAGAGGGCCGGTACCATAATGCTTTCCGAAGGTATGGGCGAAATGCTGGCGGCTGTTATAGCCTACTGCAAAGGAGATGTCCGTGATGCTCATGGAACTGTTGGCCAGGAGAAAGGCCGCTTCTTCCAGACGCTTTTTGTTTACATACGCAATGATACTGCATCCCAGGATTTTTGAAAAAAGGGACTGGAGATAGGATCTGTTGATTCCCGTATAGGCGGCCAGCTCCGCAACCCGTATGGTTTCATGAATATTGCGGTCAATATACCCGCAGGCTTTTTTCAGATAATGGATCCCTCCGTTTTCAGCCCCATGGATAACAGAAGCGGACAATTCAACCATGACCCTTGAAAAAAGAAGCTCCGTGAGAAAATCAGACTGACCGGGGTCTTTTTGAAGATGGATGATCAGATCCTTCA
>DWUW01000171.1 GCA_019120525.1 Candidatus Eisenbergiella stercorigallinarum
TTCGCAAGATGCGGCTTTTCCGACGCTTCCCTTCTGTAAACAGAAAAAAATATCAACTCCGGGAAAAAAAGCATTCCCGCCTTGACGGAGCATTGCCGGTTACCTATAATACAAGTGCGGACGAGACGTCCGTTCCGCACGGACATGCGGAAGATTCAGAGCTTATCAACCATATTCTGCTTTTATGCTGCTGTCTGCAGCGGACAGGAGGAAGTTTTGAGGACAGAATGGAACGGTTTTACCGGCGGAGAATGGGAACGCGTCGTCAATGTGCGCGACTTCATCCAGAAGAACTATCATCCCTATGACGGGGACGAGTCGTTTCTGGCTCCGCCCACACAGGATACACTCGCCCTCTGGGACCAGGTCATGGAGCTGTCCCGGAAGGAACGGGAGGCAGGCGGCGTCCTGGATATGGACACGAAGGTGATCTCCACCATCACCTCCCATGCTCCCGGATATCTGGACAGGGAAAAGGAAAAGATCGTCGGCCTGCAGACGGACAAACCCTTCAAGCGCGCCCTGCAGCCCTACGGCGGCATCCGCATGGCGCAGAAGGCCTGCGCGGACAACGGCTATACCCTGGATCCGGAGGTAACGGAATTTTTCACCACCCACAGAAAAACCCATAACGCGGGCGTCTTTGACGCCTATACGCCGGAGATGCGCGCCTGCAGGAGCGCCCACATCATCACCGGCCTTCCGGACGCCTACGGCAGAGGAAGGATCATCGGCGACTACCGCAGGATCGCCCTCTACGGCATCGATTATCTGATCGAGGACAAGCAGGCGCAGAAGGATTCCACCGGAAGCGTGATGACGGACGACGTGATCCGGCTCAGGGAAGAGCTCTCCGAGCAGATCATCGCGCTGAAGCAGATGAAGGAGATGGCCGCTTCCTACGGCTGCGATATCTCCCGTCCCGCCTCCAACGTGCAGGAAGCCATCCAGGCCACCTATTTCGGCTATCTTTCCGCGGTGAAGGAGCAGAACGGCGCGGCCATGTCCCTGGGACGCACCTCCACCTTCTTAGATATCTACGCGGAACGCGACCTGGCGCTTGGCACCTTCACGGAGGAGCAGATCCAGGAGTTCGTGGATCACTTCATCATGAAGCTGCGGATTATCAAATTCGCGCGCACGCCGGAATACAACGAGCTGTTCTCCGGCGACCCCGTATGGATCACCGAGTCTCTGGGAGGCGTGGGCGTGGACGGGCGTCATATGGCGACGAAGATGTCCTTCCGCTACTTGCATACCCTGACCAATCTGGGTCCTGCTCCGGAACCGAACCTGACCGTGCTCTGGTCCACCAGGCTCCCTGTCGGCTTCAAGCGCTACTGCGCGAAGATGTCCATCCAGACCTCTTCCATCCAGTACGAGAACGACGATCTGATGCGGCCCGTACACGGCGACGACTACGGCATCGCCTGCTGCGTCTCCTCCATGCGCATCGGCAAGGAAATGCAGTTCTTCGGCGCCCGCGCCAACCTGGCGAAATGTCTGCTCTATGCCCTCAACGGCGGCATCGATGAAAAGACGAAAAAGCAGGTCGGCCCGAAATACCGGAAGTACGAGGGCGATGTGCTGGAATATGATAAGGTGCTCGACGCCTTCCATGATATGATGGAATGGCTGGCCGGGGTCTATGTAAACACCCTGAACATCATTCACTATATGCACGACAAATACTGCTATGAGCGGGCGCAGATGGCCCTCCATGACAGAGATGTGCGCCGCTACTTCGCTACGGGCATCGCCGGCCTTTCCGTGGTCGCGGATTCCCTTTCCGCCATCAAATACGCGAAGGTGGAGCCGATCCGTGATGAAGACGGGATCATCGTTGACTTTAAGATCACGGGAGATTTCCCGAAATACGGAAACGACGACGACCGGGTGGACGGAATCGCGAGAGACCTGGTATCCCGGTTCATGACAGCGGTGAGACGGCACCATACCTACCGGGACGGCTTCCCCACCACCTCCGTGCTGACCATCACCTCCAACGTGGTGTATGGAAAAGCCACCGGAGCCACGCCGGACGGCCGCAGGGCGGGAACCCCCTTCGCCCCCGGCGCGAACCCGATGCACGGCCGGGATACCCACGGAGCAGTGGCCTCCCTCTCTTCCGTCGCCAAGCTTCCCTTCATGGATTCCCAGGACGGGATTTCCAACACCTTCACCATCATTCCGGGAGCGCTTGGCAAGGAGGATGAAGTATTTGCCGGAGACATTGAGATCGACCTTTCCGGCCTGCCCTCCTGCTGCGCGCCCACCCTTCACGAGGGGCTGGACCGCGAGGAATAGGTCCGGCCGCTGATTTCACAGAAAGGAGATTCAACTATGGAAGCAAACAAAGCGCAGATCGATAACCTGGTATCCCTTCTGGACGGCTATGCGGAGAAGGGCGGCCATCACCTGAATGTAAACGTCCTGAACCGCGAAACCCTGCTGGACGCGCAGAAGCATCCGGAAAAATATCCCCAGCTGACCATCCGTGTGTCCGGCTACGCGGTCAACTTCATCAAGCTGACCCCGCAGCAGCAGGCGGACGTCATTTCCCGCACCTTCCACGAATCGCTGTAAAGGAGGCGGCCGTATGCAGGGGCGCATTCATTCCATAGAGACCTTCGGCACAGTGGACGGGCCGGGCGTCCGGTTCGTGGTTTTTCTCCAGGGCTGTCCCATGCGCTGCGCCTACTGCCACAATCCGGACACCTGGCGCACGGATGCCGGTACCCTGATGGACGCGGAAGAGATCATGGAAAGCTTCCGGCGCAACAGGAGCTTTTATAAGGATGGCGGCATCACGGTTACCGGCGGTGAGCCGCTGCTTCAGACAGGCTTCCTGCTGGAGCTGTTTTCCCTGGCCAGGGCGGAAGGCGTCCATACCTGTATCGACAGCTCCGGGATCTGCTTTGATCCCTCTGACAGAGACTGGATGGCACGCCTGGACCAGCTTCTTTCCCTGACGGATCTGGTCATGCTGGATATCAAGCATATCGACCCGAAATGCCATAAGCAGCTCACCGGCTGTTCCAATGAAAATATCCTTCGTTTCGCCCATTATCTGGACCGGAAAAAAATTCCGATCTGGATCCGGCATGTGGTGGTTCCGACCATCACCGATGAGGAAACGTATCTGTACCGCCTGGGCTGGTTCATCGGCGGCCTCGGAAATCTGAAGGCCCTGGACGTGCTCCCCTACCACACCATGGGGAAGCCAAAATATGAAAAGTTGGGGATTCCTTACCGGCTGGAGGGAATCCCCGCCATGGACCGGCCCACTCTCCTTCTGAAAAAGCAGGCCATCCTGAAAGGGATCAGAGACCGCAGAAGCCATGACGCCTGAACCATACTTTCTTCGGGATTCTGGCCGTTTTTTCCAAAATGCCGGAAATGTACTTTAAAAAGTACAAGATTTCAGCCAATATTCCTGAAAAATCACTTGTACATTTTGTCCCCATATATTAGAATAACTATTGAGAATCAACTGACCATTATTTAAAGGAGGATAAAACTATGGCATATGTAATCAGCGACTCTTGTGTAAGCTGCGGAACCTGCGAGGGACAGTGCCCCGTTGGCGCGATCTCCCAGGGAGACGGACAGTACGTGATCGATCCTGATACCTGCATCGAGTGCGGTTCCTGCGCTGGCGCATGCCCTACCGGCGCTATTTCCCAGGGCTGAGGATCTGATCCTGCTGATCGCAGGCAATTTTCAGAGTGCAGCTGCCGGAGAACGGCAGAGACATAAGGGCGGCATCTGCTGATGCCGGAAGGAAATGACAGCCCTGCGGCTGTCATTTCTTTTTTCTTTTCTCCAGCCGCTCCTGTTCCCGCAGCTGTCTTTCGCTTTCCCTTCTGGATCTCGCCTCCTCTCTCCGGCCTGCGGCGGCTGCCCTGCGCGCAGCCCTCTGTTCTTCTTTTTGCTGCTTTTCTTTCGTCTTCTTCTGTTTTTCTTCCTCCCTCCGCATTTTCTGGAGTTCCTGCTGCTTCCGGTGTGTTTCTCTCCACCCGCCATCCCACGGCCTGCCTTTTCTTCCCGCATATTGACGCAGGGCCTCATCCAGTTTCCGGAAATGTTCCTCTTCCTTTTCCATCCGGATGCGCTCCCTGTTCTGTTCTTCCTCTTCCCGGACGCGGAACTGATAATCCATTTCTTTCGCGACGGTCTCTCTGATATCCTTTGCCAGCTTTTCATTATTTTCCCTGACGGCCTGTGAGATCAGGCCATGCAGGAGCATCTGCAGACGTATGGCCTTCTCTCCCGCTTCCAGGCTCTTTTCTTCCGTTCTTACCGGATCCGGGGTCCCCACAGGCTCTCTGGCCGGCATCAGGATCTGCATGCTTCCCTCCGAGGTCAGCACAGTGCGGATCGCTTTCAGTTGAAGTCCCTGTTCCTTCAGCTTTCGGATCTCCTGAAACTGCTCCACATCCTCCCTGGTATAATATCTGTGGCCCAGCTCATTGCGGCGGATCGGCAGCTTCAGTTCCTCCTCCCAGTAACGCAGGACATGGCTTTCCACGCCCACCAGCTTCGCCGTCTCCGAGATCAGATAACGTTCTTCCTTCTTTTCCTGTTCTGTTTTCATAAGCTTCTTCCTTTCCTTCAGACGTCTGACAACGCTTTCATAAAAAAATAAGAGAACCCGCCGTTTTTCGGTTGAGTTCTCTTTGGTAAAGGGTTTTCGGACGCCGGAGCGCCCGCTTTCTCTCTGTTTTATTTCTGCAGATTGGCAAATTTGGTAAATTCCGGCAGCCATACCAGATCTACGGTGCCGATGGGGCCGTTTCTCTGTTTGGCGATGTTGATCTCCGCAATGCCTTTTTTTTCCGTATCCGGATTGTAATAGTCGTCCCGGTAAATGAACATGACCACATCCGCGTCCTGCTCGATGGCCCCGGACTCTCGCAGGTCGGAAAGCATGGGCCTGTGATCCGGCCTCTGCTCCACCGCGCGGCTCAGCTGGGACAGGGCGAGCACCGGAACCTGAAGCTCCCTTGCCAGAGCCTTCAGGGAACGGGAGATCTCGGAAATCTCCTGCTGTCTGGATTCGCTTCCTCTTCCACTTCCCGACATAAGCTGCAGATAGTCGATGATGACCATCTTCACATCCATTTCCAGCTTGAACTTCCGGCATTTGGAGCGCATCTCCGAAATACTGATGCCGGGTGTATCGTCGATGATCAGTTTGGACTGGCCGATCATGCCCGCGCTTTCGATCAGCTTCTCCCATTCCAGGTCAGACAGGTTCCCGGTCCTCAGGTGCTGGGAGTCCACCTTGGATTCCATGGCAAACAGGCGGTTCACCAGCTGCTCCTTGCTCATTTCCAGGCTGAAAATAGCCACGCATTCGCCGGAATGAAAGGCCACATACTGGGCGATGTTCAGAACGAACGCCGTCTTTCCCATGGAAGGCCTTGCGGCGATCAGCACCAGGTCGGAGGGCTGCATGCCCGCCGTCCGGTAATCCAGGTCAATGAAACCGGTGGCGATCCCTGTCACATTTCCATTGCTGTGGGATGCCTTCTCGATCTTGTCCATGGCGTTCATGACCACTTCCCGGATAGGGACAAAATCTCCCGTATTCCTGCGCTGTACCAGATCGAAAACCCGCTTCTCCGTATCCTCCAGGATCGCCTCCATGCTGTCCTTTTCCGCATAGCAGTTGTTGGCGATCTCTTCCGTCAGCCGGATCAGCCTGCGCAGGACGGCCTTCTCGGAAACGATGGTGGCATAGGAGCGGATATTTGCCGAAGTGGGCACCACCGTCATCAGGTCCCGGATAAATTCCAGGCTCGCGATCTCCGGCGGCACATCCTTTTCCTTCAGCCGGTTCTGCAGGGTAACCGCATCCACCGGCTGGCCCTGATCGTTCAGCTCCACCATGGCGTCAAATACCACGCCATAGGATTTGTTGTAAAAATCATCTCCGTGGATGATCTCGGAGGCCGCCACAATGGCCTCCCTGTCCATCAGCATGGAACCGATCACGGACTGCTCCGCTTCCACACTGTGGGGCAGAACTCTTTTTAATACAGCCTCATCTAATGATGCCATGCTATCCTTCTCATTCCTGTACGTTGACCTTCAGCGTTCCGGTTACCTGCGGATGCAGCTTCACAGGTACCTCAAAGGCACCGAACGCGCGGATCGGGTCGTTTAACTGAATCTTCTTTTTGTCAATATCCAGACCGTGCTGCTCTTTATAAGCGGCGGCAATCTCCTTGGAGGATACGGAGCCGAACAGCTTTCCGCCTTCTCCGGCCTTCATTTTGATCACGATGGCTTTTCCTTCCAGATTCCTTGCGGCCTCCTGCGCCGCCTCCAGAAGCTCCTTCGCCTTCTTTTCCTCATGCGCCCGCTGCAGCTTCAGGTCGTTCAGGTTCTTTCCCGTGGCCTCCAGCCCCAGCTTTTTGGGCAGGATAAAATTCCTCGCGTATCCGTCGTTCACATTAACGATCTCTCCCTTTTTCCCAAGGGTCTTTACATCTTCCAATAAAATCACTTTCATTACTTCAGTTCACCTTCCTCTATCATTTTATCCAGGGTCTCCTTAATCTGGCTGATCACCTCGGATACCCTTTTATCCGTGATCTGGCAGCCCGCCATATTCATATGGCCGCCGCCGCCCATCCGTTCCATGACCACCTGTACGTTCGCTTCGTCGATGGACCGGGCGCTGATGAAGATCTTTCCCTGATATTCCGTCAGCACAAAGCTGGCCTTTACTCCTTTGATATTCAGAAGCTCGTTTGCAGCCTGCGCTCCGATAATGGTAGGGCTCTGCAGCCCCTCGCTGGTACAGGTGGAAATCGCGTAATATTTCCGGTAGATCTCCGCCTGCCTTACGGCGTCCGCCTTGGCCTTATATTCCGTAACGCCCTCCCGGAACAGCTTTCTCACCCTCGTCACATCCGCTCCGTTCCTGCGCAGGAAGGCCGCCGCCTCAAAGGTACGCACACCGGTTTTGGTCAGGAAATTATTGGTATCGATCATCATGCCGGAGTACATACAGTCAGCCTCTTCCACCTTGATCCGTACGCCTCCGTCAATATACTGCAGGATCTCCGATACCATCTCACAGGTGGACGAGGCATAGGCCTCCACATAGGAAAGGGTGGCGTTCTCGATCCGCTCCGTGCCCTGCCTGTGATGATCCAGCACCACGATGGACTTGCAGATCTTTAAAAGCTCCGGGCACTCCGTCAGGCTCGGCTTGTTCACATCCACCACGATCAGCACCGTATTGCTCTCCGCCGTTTCGATTGCCTGCTGGCTCTTTAAGAACATATCCGGCTCGTATTCCCGGTTGTTCTGGAACATCTCGATCAGCGGCTGCACCGATGTGGTGATATCGTTGATGACGATCTGCGCCCTGCGGTCCAGCGCCCTGGCGATCCGGTAGATACCGATGGCCGCGCCGAAGCAGTCCACATCTCCCAGCTTATGGCCCATGATCAGGACCCTGTCGCGGCTGGTGATGATCTCATGCAGCGCATGCGCCTTCACCCTCGCCTTTACGCGGGTATTCTTCTCCACCTGCTGGCTCTTGCCGCCGTAATAGCTGATCTGCTCCGGGGTCTTCACCACCGCCTGGTCTCCGCCCCGTCCCAGCGCCATATCGATGGCAGCCCTGGAAAATTCATAATTCTGCGAATAGGTCAGCCCGTCCAGCCCGATCCCGATGCTGATGGTAACCGCCATCTCATTTCCGATATTTACGGTCTTCACATCGTCCAGGATCTCAAAGCGCTTCTCGCTCATCTGCGCGACCGCCCTCTTGCGCAGGATCACCAGGTACTTGTCCTTCTCAATCTTCCTGCAGATGCCGTCGAAGCCGGAAACATATTTGTTGATCTTTCTTTCGATCAGCGCCGTGAGCAGGGACCGGCGTACCTCCTCCACGCTTTCCAGCGCCTCGTCGTAATTATCCAGATAGATCAGCCCAACCGCAAGGGACTGGTCGTCGTTTTCCTTCAGGGCGATCTTCAGCGCCGTCTCATCGAACAGATACATGGCGAACAGACAGCCTTTATAATCCGCGTCCTCAATGATATCGCTGTCGTTGGCGGCTTCCCGCAGGGAGATCCGGGTAAACTTCGCGGAATACTCGCTGTCCCCATAGGAAAGCTCAAACTGCGTCCCCCCTTCTTCCTCGGAAGGCAGCCTGTCCCTGGTCACTGAAGAAAAGAAGGAGGTCACTGACCGCCTGACCGCCTTTTCGTTATGTATGACCCGTGAAAAGGCACGGTTGTTCCAGATGATTTTCCCGTCCTCATCCAACAGCGCATAAGGAATATCCAGCTCCCTCAGCAATTCCTTCTGGATCTGCCCGTACTGGGTGGCGAAGCTCACCAGCTCGTTCAGGATGATCGGCCTGTTATAAAACATCAGATAAAAGATCATTCCAAAATACAGCGCCAGGAAGCAGGACAAAAGGAACCCTGCCCTCAGATCCAGCAGATATATGCCAAGATCCACCAGAACCAGAAGCAGCCCGAGATACAGCGAGGTCTGCATATAGATCCGCAGTCTGCCTTTCAGTTTGACTTGTTTTTTCTTCATATCCGTACCCATTTTCCCGGGAAACATGCCACGCGGGAATTTTCTTTCCTGCCGTGCCGGCTTTACGCACCGGCTGCCGGACGCCTGCCGCAGCCACGCCAGGATGCTTTTTGAACAACACTGTGCATATTATAACATTTTTCCCTGTGGAATGCCATAGTTTTCATTCGCGTGTCCGCTGACGGGATACGACATGGTGCGACACAGGATTTCTTCTGCAGGAAGAGAGGCGGCAGCCCTTCCGGCGCTGCCGCCTCTCTTCCTTCCTCCGTATTTCTCCTGTCCGGGTTTCCGGAATGAAATTCATTTTTCCCGGATACGGATATCTCCGTATTCCGTTTCAACAGTAACCGCCGTCGTTTCCTCCCCTTTGGCCGGCCTGACAAAATGGGTGCTTCCCTCTTCCTCATCCGGTTCCACCATTCCCTGCGGGATACGGACCGTGCCATATTCCGTGTAAAGCCTGACCCCAAAATCTTCCATGCTTCCATTCAGGTTCAGGTTTATCTCACCGTCGTCGCTGCAGGCCTCAACGGTTCCGCCGTCTATGCCCACAGTCAGTTCCCCATACTCCGTTTCCAGGACGGCCAGCTGCGCATCCAGGGAATCGATCTGCAGCGCGCCGGATCTCCCGGTTATGGACACTTCCTCTCCCTTCAGCGTCCCGGCCGACAGCTCCCCGTCTCCTGCCTCCACCGTCAGTTTTTTCCCCGTCCATCCATCCAGACGGATGCTTCCGCCATTCCCTTCGATCCCGGCGGCTTCCGCCCGCAGATCTTTTCCGATGGAGATCTTTCCGTAACGGTTATGGATACTGACCCGTGAAAGCACCGCATTGTCCGGCACGGTAATTTTCACATAAGGGCTCCGGGCAGTTTCTTCCGGCTGCCGCATCCAGCCGTCTCCAAAGCCGAGGCTCACCTGAAATCCTCCCCGGTCCGCGTAATCGCCCTCCCGCAGGATCAGCACGCCGTCCTCCACGCTGTAAAACGGTTCCTCCCGTCCGCCGTCCAGAGAATATTCCACGGACCAGTCTGTTCCGGAGACGATCTCAAGATCGGCCTCCTTCAGTTCCACCTCCAGTTCAGACAGCTTTCCTGTCAGGGTATTTTCCAGCACATAATCCTTCCTTACCGCTTCCTTTGTATTTTCCTTCACATGCAGTCCGTCCGCGTCATAATAAAAGGAAGGGGATCCTCCCAGCGCCATGCCCGCTCCCAGAAGGACGGCGCCCGCCGCCGTCACTGCCACGCTGATGACCAGCGTTCTTTTCAGCCACTTATTCATGCTCCCTGCCTCCCTTCAGCGCTTCTTCCTTGACATTTTCCGTTTCCTTCGCCCCGTTTTCCCTGTCACAGGCGCAGGTTTTCTCCTGTCCGGAGTGATCCTTTCCCGTATTTCTCCTTCTTCCGGAAAAGAATGTCCTCCGCGTCCAGTTCACAAGAGCGCGGAAGGCTCTGGCCAGAAGCCTCACAAGCTGCCACAGCACGATCCAGCACAATACGCCTGCCCCCGTGGCAAACAGGCTCGCTCCCAACACTGCCATCCCGCTGGCGGGCGCCTGGAAAAGCAGGACCACACCGAAACCGATCCCTGCAAGCGCCGCGATCTGCAGCGCCGCCAGACAGATAAGCCCTGCCAGCACGCACATACCCAGGCCGAAAATCCCGCCCGCCACACACAGTACGGCGGCAAGCACCGCCCCTGCCGCACACAGCGCCACAACGAGAATCCCTCCTGCCACACACAAAGAAAGCGGGATCAGGACCGGCAGTGCACACAGAAACAGCGCTGCCAGCGCGATTATTTTCCAGATCCTTCCTCTTCCGCCATTTTTCGGATACGGCGGTGACTGTGTATTGTAATCCATTTTCTTTCCTCCCTTTCCTGGTTTCTTTTTCTGAACACAGAATAACGGGAAGGGCTGAAAAACCACCTCAGATTTCAATAAATAATTTCCTAACAGATTCTTAAGACTTTCGAAAAAAGCTTCCCGCCTGCTGGCCTTCCTCCGCCTCTGTCTTGGTTTTCCGATCAAAAAAAAATCCCACAGAACCTCTTCGGTCCTGCAGGACTTTACTTAATCGCTCATCAATAGATGCCATGACATCTGGCCAACTCTCTTATTCCTTATTCTGCTACGTAAGGCATGAGGGTACAGATGTCGAGACATCTGGCCAACTCTCTTATTCCTTATTCTGCTACGTAAGGCATGAGTGCCAGATGTCTTGCGCGCTTGATCGCCACGGTCAGGGCTCTCTGGTGCTTCGCGCAGTTTCCGGTGATCCTTCTGGGAAGGATCTTGCCTCTCTCGGAAACGTATCTCTTCAGCTTGTTGACATCCTTGTAGTCGATCACATTGTCTTTTCCACAGAATACGCAGACTTTCTTTCTTCTGCGAACGCCGCCTCTTCTCTTGGCCGGTGCGTCAGATCTTTCCGCTTTATTAAAAGCCATAATTTTGCCTCCTGTCTGAAAACCTCTCCAGTGCGGATCCTTCCGCACTGCTGTCACTATCCTTAATTAAACGGCAGTTCCTCGTCAATCCCGTCCGGAATGTTCATGAAACCGTCGCCGGGCGCGCTGGGTTCGGGCCTGGATACCGGCATGGAATAACCCCCGTCGCTGTTCCCTGCCGAAGCGTTCTTACTCTCCGCGAATTCCTGGTCCTCCACGACCACCTCAGTGGTGTAGACCTTCACGCCGTCCCTGTTCACATAGCTGCCCGTCTGGATCCTTCCCGTAAGGGCGATCTTGGTTCCCTTGCGCAGATACTTTTCAGCGAACTCCCCGCTTCTTCCGAAGGCCACGCAGCTGATAAAATCAGCCGTCTGTCCGTCGCTATTGTTGCGGGAAAATCTCCTGTCCACCGCAAGCGTATATCTGGCGATCGCCGTAGCGTTCTCACCCTGCGAGTATCTCACTTCGGGATCCCTGGTCAGACGTCCCATAAGAATGACTTTATTCATATTCCCTCCTGTAACGAGAAAAGCATGAACCGATTAAGCCTCACGCTTTACAACT
>DWUW01000172.1 GCA_019120525.1 Candidatus Eisenbergiella stercorigallinarum
AAAAGACATGTGGCCAGACAGATGGATTACGCATATGAACCTGGAGAGGATGAGATGTTTTTTGACATCGACCAGGTGGAGGATGGGGACGATTTCGATTACCATTAGGTATAAAATGCGCTTTCCCGGGAAAGAAATAAAGGTAAAAGGCTTCCGTGCCCCCGGAAAGGGCCAAAGGAGGCCTGACGCCAAAAAAAGGAGAAGCGCACAGGCTATGGGAATCTGGTTTGATACAGCGGACTATTATGGAAGAAGGCCGGGAATGAAGCATCTGGCGGAAAGCCTCCGGCACGCGGAAAAGGAGGCCGGCGGAAGCGGGGAAGAGGAGAAGCAGGAAAACGATAAACAGGAAAAGGAGCGTCAGAGGGACGAACGGATCGAGCAGACCGGCCAGCTCACACTGGAGAGACACGGGGAGGAGGACCGGGCGATCCATATGATCAGTATCATCGGCGAGATCGAAGGCCATGACAATCTGAGCAGCTCCTCCAAGACTACCAAATATGAGCACATCCTTCCGCAGCTCGCGGCGATCGAGGACAGCAGCCGGATCGAAGGCCTGCTCATCCTGCTCAACACCATGGGCGGGGACGTGGAAGCGGGGCTTGCCATCGCGGAGATGATCGCTTCCCTGAGCAAACCGACGGTTTCCCTCGTCCTGGGAGGCGGGCATTCCATCGGCGTTCCCATCGCCGTCAGCGCGGACTATTCTTTCATCGTCCCCACCGGGACCATGGTGATCCATCCGGTCCGTATGAACGGCACAGTGATCGGCGCGCCGCAGACCTTTGATTATTTCAAGCAAATCCAGGACCGGATCACCGGGTTTGTCTGTTCCCATTGCAGCCTTTCAAGAAGCAGGATGGAGGAAATGATGATGGAGACCGGTATGCTTACCAAGGATCTCGGGACCATCCTGGTAGGGAAGGAAGCGGTGGACGCGGGCCTGATCGATGAGGTGGGAGGGATCCGGGAGGCGATCGCCAGGCTGCACGAAATGGCGTCGGAGCGCTGAAAAAAGTTTTCCCCTCTGCTGCGCTGAACCGTGAAAGAGAAGGATGACAAGCGCTTCTTTTCGTGGTATACTAACTTCGGTTCTGTCTGTGGACAGACAGATTTTGGAGGAGATCAGAATGGCGGCAGCTTCAGGAAGCAGGTCAGGCACAAAGAAAAAGAATACAGCTTCTTCCAGGACAAAAAGCGGCTCCGGCAGAAGGGCACAGGGAAAAAAGGCACAAAATACGAAAGGGATCCGGCAGGAGGAGAGGGCGATCGCGAATGAGATCCTTCTGATCGCGGTATTCGCGCTCTGTATTTTGCTGTTTTTATGTAATTTCGGCGTGATCGGCCCGGTGGGAAACGCGGTGAGCAGCGTGATGTTCGGGATTTTCGGCATGGTGGCCTATGTGGTTCCCGTGCTTGTTTTTGTGGGTCTTGCCTTCCGGATATCCAACAGGGGGAATTTTTTCGCGTCCCTGAAGATAGCGGCAGGGATCCTTCTTTTCCTTCTGATCGGTGTGGCGCTGGAACTGATCGGCGGGCAGGCCGCGTCCATGGAAAGCTATTCTGTCACGGCGTTCTATACGGCAGGCGCGGATACGAAGATGGGAGGGGGCGTCCTTTCCGGTTCCCTCGCATGGATCCTGGAGCATTTCCTTGGGATGGTCGGCGCGGTCCTTCTGGTGATCGTGCTTTCCATCATCTGTCTTGTGGTCGTGACGGAAAAATCCTTTGTGGGCGGCGTGAAAACGGGAGGCCGGAGAGTATATGAATCCGCCAGGGAGGACGCAATGGCCCGCAGGGAAAGGGCGAGACAGAGGCGTCAGGAGACGGAAAAGCGCCGGACAGAAGAAGCGAAGGAACGGGAAGAAGAGGAGGCGCGCCGGGACGCCCGGAAGATCCTGCGTATGGACAGAAAGGTATCCGGAGTCATGCCGGATCTTACGCTTTCCCAGGATCCCAAAGCGGCCGGCGCGCAGGACGGGCCGGAACCGGCCGGCATCCGCCGGGGCGGACCGGCAGATGCTCCCGCAAGGGCGCAGAAGCGGGCCGGGGCGGATCCGGATATGCCGGTTGATCCGGAAAAGATACGCATCCATTCCGCGGCCCGGAAACAGGAAGACGATCCTGGCGTGACAGCAAAACAGAAGGTAACGGAAGAAATCCCGGCTGTCGACCCTCTGGAAAAAAGCTACCGGGATGCGGATGTTTTCCGGGATATGAAGAGAATGGAGCCGCTGCATATCACCCTGGAGCCTGTGGGAGGACAGGAGGAACCGGAGGAAGATTTCCGCTTTTATCCCACGGAAGGGATGGAAGAGGAGGAAGAAGGATGGGAGAGGCAGCCGGATGAGGCTGAGCCGGCGCATCCTTACCCGCAGGAGGCAGAAAAGGAGCCGGTTCCGGAGCCGGAAGATACGGCTCCAGGACAGGAGGAAACGCCTCTTCCCTATGATACGGGCCGGGCGGACAGACCGGTGCAGGAAGGCAGTTTACCAGGAAAAGCTGAGAAGACGGTGGCAGCGGCTTCCCGGAATGCTTCGGCAAAGACGGAGGAGGGGGATGCGCCCCGTCCCAAAACACCGCCCAGGCCCTATCAGTTCCCGCCCCTGTCCCTGTTAAAACGGGCGGAGAACAAAAACGGGCTGGACGCGGCAAGGGAGCTTAAGAACACGGCGGCGAAGCTGCAGCAGACCCTCGCTACCTTCGGCGTGAAGGTGACGATCACGGACATCAGCCAGGGGCCTGCCGTGACGCGGTACGAGCTGCAGCCGGAGCAGGGCGTGAAGGTGAGCAAGATCGTGGGGCTATCAGACGATATCAAGCTGAACCTGGCGGCCACGGATATCCGGATCGAAGCGCCCATTCCGGGCAAGGCCGCCATCGGCATCGAGGTGCCCAACAAAGAGAATACGGTGGTCGGCCTCAGGGAGCTTCTGGAAAGCAAAACCTTCCGGGAATTTCCGTCGAAGCTGGCTTTTGCCGTGGGAAAGGACATCGCGGGCAAGGTAGTGGTTTCCGATATCGCCAAAATGCCCCACATGCTGATCGCGGGCTCCACGGGTTCCGGAAAGTCCGTCTGCATCAATACGCTGATCATGAGCATCCTCTACAAGGCGAAGCCGGATGAGGTCAAGCTGATCCTGGTGGATCCCAAGGTGGTGGAGCTGAGCGTATACAACGGCATCCCCCATCTTCTGATCCCGGTTGTCACCGACCCGAAGCAGGCTTCCGGCGCGCTGCACTGGGGCGTCGCGGAGATGGAAAACCGGTATCAGAAATTCGCAGACTGGAACGTGCGCGACCTGAAGGGATATAATAAGAAGGTGGAGGAGCAGCGGAAAAAGGGCGATCCGGACGCGCCGGAGCGCCTGCCCCAGATCGTCATCATCGTGGACGAGCTGGCGGACCTGATGATGGTGGCTCCGGGCGAGGTGGAGGAATCCATCTGCCGTCTGGCCCAGCTGGCAAGAGCGGCGGGCATCCATCTGATCATCGCCACCCAGCGGCCCTCCGTAGACGTGATCACCGGCCTGATCAAGGCGAATATGCCAAGCCGGGCCGCGTTCGCCGTTTCCAGCGGCGTGGATTCCCGGACCATTCTGGACATGAACGGGGCGGAGAAGCTGCTCGGCAAGGGAGATATGCTTTTTTACCCGCAGGGCTATCCCAAGCCGGCGCGTGTCCAGGGGGCATTCGTGTCGGACGCGGAAGTCTCCGACGTGGTGGATTTCCTGAAAAACCAGGCCATCGGAAATGTGTATGACGACCGCATCCTGGAAAAAGTGAAAAGCATGGAGGGCTCCGCGCCGTCCTCAGCCGGAGGCGGCACAGAGGAGCGGGATCCCTATTTTGAGCAGGCGGGACGGTTCATCATCGACAAGGATAAGGCGTCCATCGGCATGCTGCAGAGAATGTTCAAGATCGGCTTCAACCGGGCGGCCCGCATCATGGACCAGCTGGCTGACGCGGGGGTCGTGGGAGAAGAGGAAGGCACGAAGCCCAGGAAGATCCTGATGAGCGAAGAGCAGTTTGAACAGTACATAGAGGAGTGCCTGTGACGGGCGAAAGGAACGGGACAAAACGCCCCGGCAAGGAGGTTTACAGATGAAAACAGATATTGAGATCGCGCAGGAAGCAGTCATGGAGCCCATTACAAGGGTGGCGGAAAAGCTCGGGATCGGCGCGGACGATCTGGAGCTTTACGGAAAGTACAAGGCGAAGCTTTCCGAAGAATTCATGGCGTCCCTTAAGGACCGCCCGGACGGGAAGCTGATCCTGGTGACGGCCATTAATCCCACGCCGGCGGGAGAAGGAAAGACCACCACCAGCGTAGGGCTGGGAGAGGCCTTCGGAAAGCTGGGGAAAAAGGCGGTCATCGCCCTCAGAGAGCCTTCCCTTGGGCCGTGCTTCGGCATTAAGGGAGGGGCGGCCGGCGGCGGCTATGCCCAGGTGGTTCCCATGGAGGACCTGAACCTGCATTTTACGGGAGATTTCCATGCGATCACTTCCGCGAACAATCTCTGCGCCGCGCTTCTTGATAATCATATTCAGCAGGGGAACGAGCTTGGGATCGACACCAGGCAGGTGGTCTGGAAGCGCTGTCTGGATATGAACGACAGAGTGCTCCGGAACATTGTTGTGGGCCTTGGAAGCAAAGCGGACGGCACGGTGCGGGAGGATCATTTCGTCATCACTGTGGCCACGGAGATCATGGCCGTCCTCTGCCTGGCGGAAAGCATGGAGGACCTGAAGAAAAGGCTTTCCCGCATGGTGGTCGCCTATACCTTCGACGGAAGGCCGGTGACTGCCGGAGAGATCGGCGCGGTAGGCTCCATGGCCGCGCTTCTGAAGGACGCCATCAAGCCCAACCTGATCCAGACCCTGGAGCATACGCCCGCGCTGGTCCATGGAGGCCCCTTCGCCAACATCGCTCACGGCTGCAACTCCGTAAGAGCCACGAAGACGGCGCTCAAGCTTGCGGATTATGTGATCACGGAGGCAGGCTTCGGCGCGGATCTGGGCGCGGAGAAATTCTTTGACATCAAATGCCGGCAGACTGGCCTGAAGCCGGACGCCGTGGTGCTGGTGGCTACGGTGCGCGCCCTGAAGTATAATGGCGGCGTGGCGAAGACGGAACTGGGAACGGAGAACCTGGACGCTCTTGCAAAGGGCATCGCCAACCTGGAGAAGCATATCGAGAACCTGCAGAAATACGGCGTTCCGGTGGTCGTCACCCTCAATTCCTTCCTGACCGATACGGAAGCGGAGATCGCCTATGTAAAGCAGTTCTGCGAGGAGCGCGGCTGTGAGTTCGCCATCTCCGAAGTGTGGGAGAAGGGCGGCGCGGGCGGTATCGCCCTGGCGGAAAAGGTACTGGAAACCCTGGAAAAGAAGGAAAGCCATTTCCATGTGCTTTATGAGGACAGCCTGAGCCTTACGGAAAAGATCGGGGCGGTGACGAAGGAGATCTACGGCGCGGACGGCGTGGTTTATTCCCCTGCGGCGAAGAAGCAGCTCGCCCGCCTTGCGGAGCTTGGATTCTCCGATCTTCCTGTCTGCATGGCCAAGACTCAGTATTCCCTGTCGGACAACCCGGCGCTTCTGGGAAGGCCGGAGCATTTCGAGATCAGCGTCAGGGAAGCCTATGTATCCGCGGGCGCGGGTTTTGTGGTGGTGCTGACCGGAGCGGTCATGACCATGCCCGGGCTTCCCAAAACGCCTGCCGCGTTCCGGATCGATGTGGATGAGGACGGAAGGATCACGGGGCTGTTCTGAGCCCTGCGGCAGCCTGGAGGCGCGTGCCGCGGGACCGGATAGGAGAAGGAATTTCCCCTGTCCGGCCAGACAGAAAAGCAGATCGCAGGGCCGCCTGACGGCGGCGGGAAAAGGAGGGACAATGGCGCGGATCATTGATGGAAAAGCAATTTCCCAGACGATAAAGGATGAAGTGAAAAAAGAGGTGCAGGAGCTTTCCAAAAAGGGGATCCCGGTGACGCTTGCCGTGATCCAGGTGGGGGAGGATCCGGCCTCGACGGTTTATGTGAACAACAAGAAAAAGGCCTGTGCCTACACGGGGATCCGTTCCCTTTCCTACAATCTGCCGGAAAGCGCCGCCCAGGAGGAGCTGCTTTCCCTGATCGGGCAGCTGAACGGAAGAGAGGATGTGAACGGCATCCTGGTGCAGCTTCCGCTGCCCTCCCATATGGATGAGGATGCGGTCATAGAGGCCATCTGTCCGAAGAAGGACGTGGACGGCTTCCATCCGCAGAATGTGGGAGCGCTCTGCATCGGAAAACCGGGCTTTGTGCCCTGTACCCCGGCGGGGATCATCGAGCTTCTGAAGCGCTCCGGCGTTGAAATCGCCGGAAAGGAATGCGTGATGGTCGGCAGGAGCAATATCGTGGGAAAGCCCATGGCGCTCCTTCTGCTAAGGGAGAACGCGACGGTGACCGTGGCCCATTCCCGGACGGCGGATCTGAAGGAGGTCTCCGGGAAGGCGGATATCCTTGTCGTCGCCACCGGAAAGGCCAGGATGATCACTGCGGAATATGTGAAGCCCGGCGCGGCGGTCATCGATGTGGGCATGGACAGAGATGAGAATAATAAGCTCTGCGGAGACGTGGACTTTGAAGCGGTTTCCGGGATCGCCGGGGCGATCACTCCCGTGCCGGGAGGCGTTGGCCCCATGACCATCGCCATGCTGATGAAAAACTGCGTCCAGGCGGCGCGGATGCAGAATACCGGTAAGGAAAATTCCTGACAGGAAGGGTAGCCTATGAAATGTCCCAGGTGCGGGAACGAGATAAAAGACGGGATGCTCTTCTGTGAGAACTGCGGCGAGGAAATCCGGATCGTACAGGATTTTGAACCCGAGATCGACGGAATTGTGACCGGCTTTGATAACGTTTCCAACGTCAGACAGGAAAAAGTAAATACGCAGATCCGCGAAGGGCTGGAAAAGAAATCTGCCGGATCTATGGGAAAAAGGAACCTCCGCAGGAGGAAAAGGCTGATATGGACCGCTGGCGTGGCAGGCTTTTTGCTCGTTGTCAGCCTCTTCGCTGCCATCGGCATGCTTTTTAGGAATGCGTCCTATCAATACAGGAGGGCGATGCGTTACATAGAAACGGGCGCATATGAAACAGCGCTTTCATATGCCGAAAGGGCGGTGCGGCTGTCTCCGGATGACCTGGATTATCTGTCCGCTTATGTGATGTGCCTTTCCCGGACAGGGCCGCGGGAGGAGACCATTTCCGTCTGCGAAAGGATCCTGGAGGCGGATGCTTCCAACGAGCTGGCCTACCGGACGCTCGCGGCCATTTATGAAGAGGAAGGGGATTATGAAAAGCTAAACGGGCTTCTTCTGTCCTGCCCGGATGAGCAGATCGTGAGCAGTTATCCCGCCTATGTGGCAAAGCCTCCGGAATTTTCCTATGAAAGCGGGATATATGATGAGGCGATTTCCCTGCGGCTGAGCGCCAATACGGGCGGAACCATATATTATACCATGGATGGGACGGAGCCGGATGAGGGCAGCCAGGTCTATGCCTCCCCCATTTATCTGGAGTCCGGTTCCTATCAGATCCGGGCGGTCTTTGTGAATGAATACGGAGTATCCAGTGAAGAGGCGGAAGGGAATTTCTATGTGGATGTGACCATCCCGGAAGCTCCGCAGGTTACGCCGGAAGAAGGAAGCTATACCAGGCCGACCCTGATCACGGTAAAGGGCGGCGAGAACTGCAGGATCTATTATACGCAGGATGGCTC
Organism: Candidatus Eisenbergiella stercorigallinarum; assembly: GCA_019120525.1. Taxonomy (GTDB): domain Bacteria; phylum Bacillota; class Clostridia; order Lachnospirales; family Lachnospiraceae; genus Eisenbergiella; species Eisenbergiella stercorigallinarum. The sequence goes on from DWUW01000172.1 coordinate 7,771, forward strand.
GGCTCCCACGCAGGATTCGGCGGAGTATACGGCTCCCTTCCCCATGCCGATCGGCCAGACACGGTTCCGGTTCATCTGCTTTAGCATGGCCGGCGCTGCCGGGGAAGAAACGCAGGTGACCTATTCTTTGGACCTGCACGCGTCTCTCAGCATTGAAGCTGCCAGGAACCGGCTTCTGGTAGAACTGATGGATGCGGATGTGATCCAGGATATGGACGGCACAGTGGAGACGGGAACCGGACATTACGTATATAATTACCGATATGCCATAACGGTTGATGGCACGGATTACTACCTGTACCGGGAATATTACGAGGATGACGCGGGAAACAGCGCGGGAACCGGTACGGATTATGTGGTCGATATCATGAACGGGACATGCTATAAGGCGGCGCAGGACGGGCAGGCAGAGGATGGCTCTGATCCCTGGGACGGCATCATCCTGCAGCGGCTTGATTCCAGGGAAACAGATTCCGGGGAAACGCCGGAATGAAACAGGCAGACGCATGCGGGCCATGCATCTGCCGGATATGGAGCGAAAGCGCTTCGGAATGGAGGAAAATATGTATCAGATCTTACAGGCAAGGGAACTGACCGCAAACATTTTCGAAATGGTTGTGGAAGCAGGGAGGGTCGCGAAATCCTGTGAACCGGGACAGTTTGTGATCGTCAGAAAGGATGCGGACAGCGAAAGGATCCCGCTTACCATCTGTGACTATGACAGGCAGGCGGGAACCATCACGATCGTGTTCCAGATCGTCGGGGCAGGTACGCTGATGATGTCTTCCCTGAAGGCGGGAGACGCGTTCCACGATGTGGTGGGCCCTCTGGGGCGTCCCTCTGAGCTGGTAGAGGAGGACAGGGAGAGCCTCTCCAAAAAGAGGATCCTGTTTGTGGCAGGCGGCGTGGGCACCGCTCCCGTTTATCCACAGGTGAAGTG
>DWUW01000016.1 GCA_019120525.1 Candidatus Eisenbergiella stercorigallinarum
ATCCTGCTCTGTCACGCCTTCCACGGCGTCGATCACAAGGATGACCACATCCGCGCGCTCCACCGCTCCCACGGTGCGCACGATCATGTAGCGCTCCAGCTCCTCCTTGATCTTGTTCTTCCGGCGCAGGCCTGCCGTATCGATGAAGACATATTCCTTCCCGTCATGCACCACCTCGGTGTCGATGGCGTCCCTGGTCGTTCCCGCGATATCGGAGACGATCACCCGGTTCTCTCCCAGCAGACGGTTGATGATGGAGGATTTCCCCACATTGGGCTTTCCCACGATTGCCACCCTGGGCCGCTCGTCCTCCTTCTCCGCCTCGCTCTTTTCAGGGAAATAGGAAACCACCTCATCCAGCATATCGCCCAGCCCCATCCGGTTTGCCGCGGAAATGGGATGTGGATCCCCGATCCCCAGGTTGTAGAACTCATATACGTCCGCCATATATTTATCGAAGCTGTCCACCTTGTTCACCACAAGGACGACGGGCTTGTGCGACCTGCGGAGCATATCCGCCACCTTGGAATCAGCGTCCACAAGCCCCTGCTTCACATCCACCATGAACAGGATCACATCCGCCGTATCAATGGCGATCTGCGCCTGCTCCCGCATCTGGGAAAGGATGATGTCGGAGCTGTCCGGCTCGATGCCTCCCGTATCGATCAGGGTGAACATCCGGTCCAGCCAGGTCACATCCGCATAGATCCTGTCCCTGGTGATGCCCGGCGTATCCTTCACGATGGAGATCCGCTCTCCCGCAAGGGCATTGAACAGCGTGGACTTTCCCACATTCGGCCTTCCCACCACCGCAACGATCGGTTTTCTGGTCTGTTCGCTCATAGCTACCTCATTTCTGTTATCTTTTTCTTATAAAAGCGTCTGCGAAATCATATCCGCTTGATTTTACAATATCCGTCCGGACTTGTAAAGTCCCGGCGATATCCTCAACCGTCACATCGTCCAGCAGCACATGCTCTCCGCTCCGAAGCAGATTTTCCGGCAGGTACAGGATCTCTCCCAGCTCCTTCCCGGAAAGCTGCGCCAGGATATCCTGTCCGGTGAGAAGCCCGGTCACCGTGATCCGCTCCCCGAAAAAGTCGTTGCGGATCGGATAGACCAGGATGCGGATCTCCGGAAAACGCTCCGTAATCCGGTCCGCCATCCTTCTGATATAGGGAAAGGAAATCTGCCCGGTCACACAGGAATAGGTGCCGGAAAGGATCCTCCCGTCCAGAGCCCCCGGCTCCGAAAGCCTGCCCATGGCGTCCTCAAACTCCTCCATCATCAGCCGGAGCATCCCCACGCCGTTTTCCAGCTGCAGATAGCCGTCATAAGCTTCCTCCGGCGGAAGCTCCCGCCCCGCAAGCACGTACCATTCGTCGCTGGCATGGACGAAATGCAGGCCGTACTGCGGATAAAGCTTTTTCTGCCAGCGCTCGATCTGGTCGATCACCTTTCCGGCATCTTCCTTATTAAAAGGCTCCAGCGCTTCCAGCCCGTCCCGGTACCTCGACAGGCCGACGGGAACCACGGAAACGCTTCTTAAATGGGGCAGATACCGGGTCAGGTCCCGGATGGAGCGTTCCAGCTCCTCCCCGTCGTTGATCCCCTTACACAGGACGATCTGGCCGTTCATCTCAATGCCCGCCTCATAGAAGCGATCCGCCTTTTTCAGGGATTCCCCCGCGAACCGGTTGTGCAGCATCCGGCAGCGGAGCTCCGGGTTGGTGGTCTGGAAGGAAATATTGATGGGCGACATATGATACCGGATGATGCGCTCCACATCATGGTCGGACATGTTGGTGAGCGTCACATAATTTCCCTGCAGAAAGGAAAGCCGGGAATCGTCGTCCTTGAAATACAGCGTGGGCCGCATGCCCGGCGGCATCTGGTCGATAAAACAGAAAATGCACTTGTTGGAGCAGGAACGGTAATCGTCCATCAGGCCGTTTTCAAAGACGATTCCGAGATCCTCCTCATATTCCTTATCGATCTCCAGAAGCCACTCCTCTCCTGAGGGCTTTTCCACCAGCACCTCCACGAAATCGTCCTGGGTCAGATACTGATAATCGAAGACGTCCTCCACTGCCTGCCCGTTTATTTCCAGAAGCCGGTCCCCGGCTTCGATCTCCATCTCCTGCGCGATGCTGCCCGGCTCGACCCGGGCGATCCGATGTCCCTTTTCTTTCATCCGTCCTCTCCTGTCCTTTTCCTTCCGAAAACCGTTACTGTTTCCTGGCAATGCCGGCAGACAGTAATCGAAAACCTCCGCCACCCGTCTATTCTACTAGAATTTTCTTGACGTGTCACTAGCATAATGATATAAATTAAGTATTGTAAAGACGAGGTAAAATCAATGCTGCCGTTTCGCCGCCGGATCCTTTCCTGAAGGACGCGCGGAAAAACGGCGGTAATACTGACAGGAGAGAATGACTATGCCGAATGTACGTGAACTGGAAAATGCCCTTCCCGTTGCGCCTCTGAAGGTTCTCGCAATGGAGTCCGCAGCTTCGCTGGGCGCCAGGGTGAACGACTATCTGGTTTCCTTCCGGAAGGATATGAAGAGCCCCAAGCATGATGATCCCGCCTTCCAGGGATATATCGAGAGCAGCTACCTGCTGGACGCCGTATGTCCCCGGTTCGGCAGCGGAGAAGCAAAGGGCAGTATCCACGAATCCATACACGGCAAGGATGTATTCATCATCGTGGATGTATGCAACCACAGCCTTACCTATCATATCAATGGTTATACCAACCACAAATCTCCTGACGATAACTATCAGGACCTGAAGCGGATGATCGCCGCCGCGGCCGGGAAGGCCCGCAGGGTTAACGTTATCATGCCCTTCCTGTATGAGGGACGTCAGCACAGAAGATCCGGACGGGAGTCCCTGGACTGCGCCTATATGCTCACGGAGCTGGCGGATATGGGCGTGGATAATTTCATCACCTTCGATGCCCATGACCCGCGGGTCCAGAACGCCACGCCCCTGCACGGCTTCGATAATTTCACCCCGCCCTATCAGTTCATCCGTGCCCTGCTGAATGTGGAGGACGATCTGATCATAGACAAGGACCATATCACGGTGATCAGCCCGGACGAAGGGGCTCTGGACCGGGCGGTTTACTTTGGAAATGTTCTGGGCGTAAATACCGGTATGTTCTATAAACGCCGCGATTACTCCGTGATCGTAAACGGAAAGAATCCTATCGTGGCGCATGAATTCCTGGGAGACGACATTGACGGAAGAGACGTCATCATCATTGACGACATGATCTCCTCCGGGGAAAGCATGCTGGATACCTCCAGGCAGCTCAAGGAAATGAACGCAAGGCGCGTCTTTATCTGCTGCACCTTCGGCCTGTTCACCAACGGACTGGATGCCTTCGACAAGGCCTATGAAAACGGCTGGTTCGACCGGGTCGTCACCACCAACCTCACGTATCAGCCGCCGGAGCTCTATCAGCGTCCTTACTATACGGAAGCGGATATGAGTAAATTCATGGCATCCATCATTGACTTTATGAACCATGACGTATCCATGGCCCACGTTATGACGCCGACGGAAAAGATCAACGCGATCCTCGCCCGTTACAACAGGCGGGAAGAGTATCATATCTGATCCGTTCCTCCGATACACGGCAGCATACCATTCAGGGACGCGCGCTTCCCGGGAGCATCATTCCCGGGAAGCGCTCGTTTCTTCCTCCATACCGGGGAAGGACAGGATTACCTTGAAGAGATCCCCGTCCAGGTAGATGTCAAACTTTCCGTTCTGGAGCTCTGTCAGGTTTTTCGCGATGGAAAGCCCCAGGCCGCTGCCCTCCGTACTTCTGGAAACGTCTCCCCGGATAAACCGTTCCGTCAGCTCATCCGCGTTAATGTTCAGCTGCTGTGCGGAAATATTTTTCATGGAAAAACAGATCCTTTTCTTCCCATCCTCCGTTTTCTCCGTCAGATCAAGGTATACCCTGGTTCCCTCAAGAGCGTACTTATATACGTTGGAAAACAGGTTTTCCACCACGCGCCAGATCCTTCTGCTGTCCGCCTCGATATAAACAGGCCGTTCCGGCATGGCCGTGACCACCTGCAGGCATTTCTCGTCCATTTTTTCCGCGAATTCCCCGATCGTCTGGTTGATCAGCTCCACGAAATTAATCCGCTCCATCTGCAGGGAAATATTTCCGGAAGAGATCTTGGACGCTTCCACCAGGTCGTCCGTCAGCTGCTTCAGCCTCTGGGATTTGGCGTCCAGCACTTCGATATATCCCCGGATCCTCTCGTCCGCGATATCTTCCCTTTTCAGCAGCTTGACAAAATTAATGATGCTGGTCAGAGGGGTCTTGATATCGTGGGAAACATTGGTGATCAGGTCCGCCTTCAGCCGTTCGTCCTTCATACTGGTAGCGACGGCGTCCTGGATCCCGTCTCCGATGCCGTTCACAGC
>DWUW01000173.1 GCA_019120525.1 Candidatus Eisenbergiella stercorigallinarum
CCATATGTTCGAAATCCTGTCCTGATTATAATCCATATTTCCGCCCCCGTCCACCCGGTCATGGGGATCCTATGGCTCCCGCGCGCAGGATCGGCTCATAAAAGCGGCGATATCAGCATTGCTTTGTAAAATCTTAGAAAATTTTTTCTCTCTTTTGCACAAAAGGCTGTCCTTTTTATCGTTTTTGTGGTACAATTTCAACATCACCATTTAATTTGAACCAGGGGGATATCATTATGGCCAAAGAAATGATAGCAATGCTTCTTGCCGGCGGCCAGGGATCACGTTTGTACGCCCTGACCCAGAAGCTGGCAAAACCCGCAGTTCCCTTCGGCGGAAAGTACCGGATCATCGACTTTCCGCTGTCCAACTGCGTAAACTCCGGCATTGATACGGTGGGCGTCCTGACCCAGTATCAGCCGCTGGTGCTCAACGAGTACATCGGGAACGGACAGCCCTGGGATCTGGACCGCCTGCATGGCGGCGTCCACATCCTCCAGCCTTATCAGCAGGCATCCGGCTCCGACTGGTACAAGGGCACCGCAAATGCGATTTATCAGAACATTCCTTTCATCGAGCGCTACGACCCGCAGTATGTGATCATTTTGTCCGGCGATCAGATCTGCAAGCAGGACTACAGCGATTTCCTGCGTTTCCATAAGGAAAAGAACGCGGAATTCAGCGTGGACGTCATGGAGGTGCCGTGGGAGGAGGCTTCCCGCTTCGGCCTGATGGTCGCGGACGAGAACGACAGGATCACCGAATTCCAGGAGAAGCCCAAGGAGCCCAAGTCCAACCTGGCTTCCATGGGAATCTACATTTTCAACTGGGATATCCTGAAGAGATATCTGATCGAGGATGAGGCTGATCCGGAGTCGGAAAACGATTTCGGAAACAACATTATCCCCAACCTCCTGCGCGACGGACGCCGGATGTATGCTTACCGCTTCAGCGGCTACTGGAAGGATGTGGGAACCATCTCTTCCCTGTGGGAAGCGAATATGGAGGTTCTGGATCCGGAGCACAGCGGCATCAATCTGTTTGACAGCGACTGGAAGATCTACAGCCGGAACAGCGGTATGACCGGCCACAGGATCTGCCGCGGGGCGACGGTGGAGAATTCCATGATCACCGACGGCTGTCATGTGGAAGGAAATGTAAAGCACTCCATCCTGTTCGCGGGCGTACGCGTAGAAGCGGGCGCGAAGGTGGAAGACGCCGTCGTAATGGGCGGCACGGTCATCAAAGCCGGCGCGGTTGTGGAGCACTGTATTGTAGCTGAGAATGTGGTGATCGGCGAGAACGCTGTGGTCGGGGCAATGCCTGAGGGCGAAGAAAACGGCGTGGCCACGGTCGGCCCCGGCGTTTATGTGGGAGACGGCGCTAAAATCGGCCCGCATGCCATGGTGAATAATAATGTAAAAGGCGGTGAAGAACAATGGTAAATTCCAACGCAGATGCACTGGGCATCATTTTCCCGAACAGCTATGATTCTCTGGTACCCGAGCTGGTAGGAGAGCGCCTGATGGCCTCCATTCCTTTTGCCGGACGTTACCGCCTGGTGGATTTCATCCTGTCCAGCATGGTAAACTGCGGCATTGGAAATGTTTCCATCGTCGTCCGCAGAAACTATCACTCCCTGATGGACCATCTCGGTTCCGGACGTGAATGGGACCTGACCCGCAAAAACGGCGGCCTTCATATTTTCCCGCCCTATTCGGACAAAACCGTAAAGATCTACACCGGCCGCGTGGAAGCGCTGGCAAGTATCGTAGATTTCCTCCGGGACCAGAAGGAAAAATATGTGGTGATGTCAGACGCGAACATCGCCGTAAACTTTGACTTCAACGCCATGATCGATGCGCACATCGCAAGCGGCGCGGATGTGACCGCCGCCTACCGTGTGGAGCCGATCCCCGATGTGGCGATGAATTCCTCCGCGGTGCGCAAGGAAATGTATTATACGCTGGAAATGGACGATACCGGCAAGGTCACCCAGATGCTCGTCAATCCCCAGGTAGAAGGAAACCAGAATTTCTGCCTGAACATCTACATCATTGAGCGCGAGCTTCTGGTCAGCTGGATCGAGAAGGCGTTCATGCGCGGTGATATTTACTTCGAACGCGATATCCTGGCCCGTTCCCTTGACAGGCTGAATGTAAGAGGCTTCCGTTTTGACGGCTATGTGGCCCGTATCTGTGATATGAAGAGCTATTTCGATGAGAACATGAAGCTTCTGGATGAAGACAATCTGAACGCCCTGTTCTCCCCCAGCTCCGTTTATACCAAGATCCGTGATGACAACCCGACCCGTTATATCAACGGCTCCAGCGCGGAAAACATCATGGCCGCGGACGGCTGCGTCATCGAAGGCGATGTGGAGAACAGTGTTCTCTTCAGGGGCGTGAAGATCGGCAAGGGCGCAAAGGTAAAGAACTGCGTCCTGATGCAGGATACTGTAGTGGAAGACGGCGCAAGCCTGGAATATATCGTTACCGATAAGGATGTGACCATCACTGCAGGCAAAGAAATGCGGGGAACCGACAGCCTTCCTGTATATGTGGCAAAGCATCAGATCGTATAAATTCCCAGGGAAGAATCCGGCGGGAATGTCCCCGCTGACGAAAAAAGAGTCTCTGCCGCAGGCAGCAAAGCGCCTGCGGCAGAAGGCTTTTTTATTTTCCTAAATTCCCAGCCCCGCGATCACCTTTTTCAGGGTATCCGCAGATTCTCTGAGCTTCTCTTCCTCTTCCCTGCTGAGAGAAATGGGAACCTGTGTTTCAATACCATCCTTCCCCACAATGGCAGGCATACTTAAGACCACATCCGTAATGCCGTGCTCTCCGTGCATCAGGCAGGACACGGGAAGGATCGATCTTTCGTTCCTGACAATGGCTTCGCAGATCCGCTTTACGGACATGGCAATGCCATAATAGGTCGCATGCTTTTTGGCGATGATCTCATAGGCGCTGTTCTTCACTTCTTCCGCGATCCTGCGGGTAGCCTCCTCGTGTTCGAAATGCCCCCGCATCTCGCAGAAGCGGTTCAGCGGGATCCCGGATACATTCGCGCTGCTGAATACGGCGATCTCACTGTCCCCGTGTTCTCCGATGATGAAAGCGTGCACGCCCCGGCTGTCTACGGAAAGATGCTCTCCCAGCTGATATTTCAGCCGGGCAGTGTCCAGGACGGTGCCGGAACCGATCACCCGGTTTTCCGGAAGGCCGGAAAGCTTCAGCGCCGTATAAGTCAGGATATCCACCGGGTTGGCAACGATCAGAAGGATGCCCTGGTAATCCCGTTTCGCGATCTCCGGAATGATGCTTTTGAAAATTCCCACGTTCTTATGCACCAGGTCCAGTCTGGTCTCATCAGGCTTCTGGTTCGCTCCCGCAGTCACGATGATGACGGCAGCGTCCATGATATCGTCATAATCTCCCGCGTAAATCTTCATCTGCCCGGCAAAGGGAATGCCGTGGGCGATATCCAGCGCCTCCCCCTCCGCCTTATCCCGGTTGGCGTCGATCAGGACCAGTTCGGAAAACAGGCCGCTCTGCATCAGGCTGAACGCGGAAGCCGCGCCTACAAAGCCGCAGCCGATGACAGCCGCCTTTCTGTTATTGACCTGTTTCTTATCGGCCTGTTTCATATCATTCTGTTTCATCTCATTTTGTTTCTGCATGGATACCTCCTTTTTGCCGCTGCAGGCGGCCTGAACTTTCTTTCTAATTTAAGCCGTCGGTTTCTTTTTCTATATCCTACCATATTACTAGGAATATACAAGGACACAAAAAGGCAGAAAACGCCGGATTTCTCCATTTATCCGACGTTTCCTGCTGAATGCTCATCTTTTCGTTATTTTTAATAATAATTATCGTTATTGATTATTGCCGCAGCCCTGGCCTTCAGATCTTCACGATATGGATCTGACAGGCATAGTAGTCCCCTCTGGCAGGCGGAACCAGCAGGCCGGCATGCATCAGGGCCGCTCCGGAGCGTACCGTTTCCTTCTCCGGGCCATCTTCCGTTCCGGCTTTCCGGGTGTTTTCCACCAGGCGGATCCGGTAGGAGGATCCTTCCTCCAGCCCGCGAAGCTTCACGTATACAGGAACCGGATTGGCCTGTACGTGGTGGTACACCGCGCTCACCAGCGCCTCCGACCCGTCCGGCGCCGCCGTTTCCCATACCGTGCAGCTTCCGGAAAGCGGGCTGGACAGCCGGTAGTAATCCCCGTACTGGATACAGTCATAAAGCTCCTTAAAAGTACGGATCTGCGCGCTGATCTCTTCTTTTTCTTCCTCCGACAGCTTATTCAGGTCCAGCTCATAACCAAAGGTTCCGGACATGGCGACGCAGCCTCTGGTGGAAAGGGGCGTCACGCGCCCTGTCTGATGATTGGGTACGGCAGACACATGGGCGCCCATGGCGCTCACCGGATAACCGAAGGAAGTCCCATACTGGATCTGAAGCCTCTCAATGGCGTCCGTATCATCGCTGCACCAGATCTGCGGCGTATAGTAGAGCATGCCGGCGTCAAATCGGCCGCCTCCGCCGCTGCAGCCTTCAAAGAGGACTTCCGGGAAAGCAGCGGTCAGGGTTTCCAGCACCCGGTACAGCCCAAGCATGAAACGATGCGCCATCTCTCCCTGCCTGCCCGCCGGCAGCGCATGGCTGTATTTGTCGCAGATGCTCCGGTTGAAATCCCATTTCACATAGGTAATGGGAGCGTTTCGCAGAACATCGGAAATCCGTTCGATCAGGTAGTCCTGCACATCCTCTCTGGAAAAATCCAGGATCAGCTGGTTGCGGCTGAGCGTCGGGCAGCGGCCGGGCGCAGCCACCGCCCATTCCGGATGGGCACGGTACAGGTCGCTGTCAATGGAAATACACTCCGGCTCAAACCAGATGCCGAAGCGAAGCCCCAGAGCCGTGATGCGCTCCCCCAGCTCCTTCAGGCTGCAGCCGAGCTTTTCCTCATTGGGATACCAGTCTCCCAGCCCGGAATTGTCGTCGTCCCGTTTCCCGAACCACCCGTCGTCCATGACGAAAAGCTCGATCCCAAGCTTCGCCGCGTCCTTCGCGATATCCACCAGCTTATCGCCGGTAAAGTCAAAATAGGTTCCTTCCCAGTTATTGATCAGAACAGGCCTGCGTCTGTGCTGCCACTGTCCGCGGCAGATATGATCCCGGATCAGCCGGTGGAAGATCCGGCTGACGCCTCCGTGTCCGTTCCCGCTGTAAGCCATCAGCACCTCCGGCGCCGTGAAGGTCTCTCCGGGCTGGAGCTTCCAGGCAAAATCATCCGGATGGATGCCGCAGACCAGCCTGGTCTGGTCCATCTGGTCCTTTTCCGCCTCCATCAGAAATTCTCCGCTGTAAACAAAGGAAAACCCATAACAGTCTCCCTGCTCCTCATCCGTATTTTTCCCGCAGAGCATGGCAAAAGGATGGTAATGGTGGCTGGACGCGCCGCGCACGCTCCCCACTGACTGGACGCCATGGACGATGCCTGTCCTTTGCAGATTCCTTTCCATGGCATGCCTGCCGTAAAAGGTCAGCCAGTCGTAATCTCCCCACTGCCAGTCCAGACAGAGGCTCGCCGCCTTCAAAAGCGTAATCTCCTCTTCTCCCCCGTTCGTAACGGCGGCCGCTCTCGTGATCACATCCAGTTCTTCAAAAACACCATAGAAAAGCCGGACCTCCACGCCGCTTTCTTCATCCTTCAGATCCACCGTCAGCGTTTCCGCCTCCTCCGGCGTCCCATAAGCCGCCGGCAGGCCGGGCAGCGCGTATTTTCCCTTTTCGATGGAATGGCCGGCGTAGCGCAGGGAAACCGCCCTGCTTCCATCCGCATTCTCCACCTTCAGCGCGCTGATCCGGTAATCTCCCGTTCCGAAGCAGGAATATTCCTGCGGAAAAGTATCCAAAGAATAGGTCCGGTCCGTGCCCCCCACAGCAAAGGGGTTTCCTGAAAATCCTCTGTCTCCTCTGGCGATCAGTCCGGACAGATCCGTATCATCCGTCTTCTCCCCATAGTAGGTGTGCAGCAGGACTCCCTGTTCATCCGCCTTCATCTGGTAGGTGCTGTTTTTTGTCTGCAGAGTGAATACTCTGCCTGTTTCTTCGTATAAGATTCCCATGCCTTCCTCCTTTTCGCTGTCGGGTCCGCCCCATATCCGGAAGCCGCGCGGCTTTTCCGGCTCCCCGCGCTCCCGCCTTTTCTTCAGCATACCATAAAGCGGCCCGTCCAACAATCCAAAAAAAGGAATCCAAAGGATCATAAAAAACCGCCTCAATTTCTGACCAGGTACTGCCCAAGCGCCGTCAGGAGAAGCTTTTCCTCTCCTTTCGGATCCACCAGCTTCAGCTCCAGCGGTTTTTTCGTCCCAAGGGCACAGACGCCCAGGATGGACTTGGCGTCTACCGTATAGCTTCCTGCGGCAAGGTCGTATTCTCCGTTGAATTTCCGGATGGTATTCACGAATTTCCACACTTCATCGGCATTGTTGAGGTAGATCTTCACTGATCGGACTGCTTCCATGGCAATTCCCCTTTCTGTCTGGCGGCTGCCTGCTCGCCTTCTGAATCAGAGTATTGCCATTTTTTTCAATTTCCATTTATATTGCACAAATTTTTTTGAAAAAAGAAAAAATTCCCGGTAACGGTGTCTTCTTTAAAATCGCTCCACCAGATCCATCACATCACAGTCCAAAGCGCGGGAAAAACGCACCAGATAGTCCACCTGAGCATGGTTAATGCTTTTCTGGCGCTGCTCATACTGCTGAATGGTACGTACTGAGATACCGGTCAGCTCTGCCAGCCCGCTCTGGCTCAGACCAGCATTTTTCCTCATCCGCTTCAGATTTGTTTCCGTTTCTCCCCTGCGGTACAGTTCATCCATCCTGTCGCAGAAATGACGGATATCCATTTCATGATAAGGAAAATAAAGTTCCCGAATCCGGCAGATGGGAACGCATCTGACGATTTCGGAAAAGCTTCCGGCCCTTTCCCATTGATAGTATGCCAGCGCCCATCCCGTCCAGTATTCTTCGCTCCGGTTCATTGTATACTTCGGCCTGGTCCGTTTCTGCACAATGCCCGATTGTTCCAGTACCTCATATGCCAGTTCCGTGCCGGACATTCCAACAAGCAGGGTAAAATCTCCATGTTCAAAACGGTCTGCCGTTCCAGACGCCAGAAACAGACTGAAAAAATCTTCCAGCCCATACTTCAGGTCATATACCGCAAAATCAAGCATCCTGCCGAGCGCGGTACGGGCTTTTTCCAGATATACCTTATCGTAAGCGGGGATCATCCGGCATCATCTCCTCATCCATAATCTGCAAGATATAAATATCTCCCTTCCGCCGTCCATTACGTTCCACATTGAAATACTCCCTCCGGGCTGTCCGGTCACGCCTCATTTTTCTCGCATACCATTCCGCGCTTTCCGCTATTTCGTAACCGGTAAAACGGATTCTCTCAAAGGCGGATCTGCTTTTCAAAACGAACTGCTCTCCAAGCTTTCCCAGATGCATCGCACGATTCAGCTGTCGAATGGAAATTGTGCCGTTCAGGAAATCCTGGGCAAACGAAAAATAACTGTCATCCGCACGGTAACCGATGATCGCGTCGCTGCTTCCGTAATCAATGGAAAAATTTCTCAAAATATATTCCCTGGCTTCCAAAGCCAGCCCGGAGGGCACATCGAACTCCCGATTCCGCAAAAGTACCGCCAGCCAGTTCAGAATGCAATACCGTTCCTCATTCAGATTGAGAATCTTCAATCCGGAACAGTCCAGCTCATAGCAGTTCGCATATCCGCTGCATTCTCTGCCGACGCCCCACTCCTTTGCCATCTCAAGACTTTCCGTGCAGTAAAAGCCCAATCCGTAATCATTATAAGGTTTTCCATATCCAAATACAGGCTTCTCTATGATTCTGGAGGAGCCATGATAGAGTTTTTTTAACATTCCTGTCCCTCCTTACATCAAATATACTCCTACAGGAGTATATTTGCAAGAAAAATCTGATTGTCTCAAAATATTCAAAATCCGGGAAAAAGCATAAAAAGAGCCCGGGACATTTTGTCCGGGCCAAAAATTTTGTCCATTTTCAGTTTTCATTCTTCAGCTTTTCCGAAAAACGGCCCTTTATCCGCCGTCCTTCACCTCGCCTGCCTGTATCACCAGCCGGTTTCACCGCCCCCCGCGTCACAGCAGCCCCAGATATTCAAACGCCTTCTTCAGTCCATCCTCCCCGATATCCGCGGTCACATAGTCCGCGGCCTCCTTCAGCATCGACACCGCGTTTCCCATGGCGATGCCGCATCCGGCCTCGCGCACCATCTCGTAATCGTTCATGCTGTCTCCCACCGCGGCGGTTTCTTCGACCGGGATGTCCCAGTGCTCCGCCAGCTTTTGAAGCCCATAGGCCTTGGACAGGAACACCGGGAGCACATCCGCGCCGCCCCGCTCCTCATCCATGATGGGGGCGCGAAGCAGCGGAAAATTCTCCGCGATCCGCCGCGCGGCCTCCACGGAATCATCCAGATACAGGCCGTGCATGGGGATGCCGATCAGCTCCCTGGCATCCCGCATACCTCCGGCATGGAGCGTCTCGTTTCCGCCCCAGCGCCCGATCTGCTTCCGGCGGTTGGAGGTATACCAGACGCCCTGATACAGGCCGCCCAGGCACAGATCGTTTTCATAGGCGAACTCGATGACCTGCCGCTGGAGGTCAGGATCGATCCAGGTCTCCTCCAGCTCTTTTCCATCCGCCTCGATGAGAGCGCCGTTGGCGTGGATCACGCCGTCCGGACGGATTTCCTCCATGAGGGGGCGGTTCCAGGAATCGTTGAAAAACCGCCCGCTGGCCAGCACGATCTTACATCTTCCGCGGATGGCCTCCAGAGCCTGCCTGGCGCTGTCCGGGATTTTTTTCTGCTTATGGTCATAAATCGTGTTGTCGTAATCCAGGCAAATCATCCGTATCATGCCGACTGTTCCTTTCCGTATCCGTCACGCCGCGCGGCTCTTTTTCTTCGTGTCACGCTGATTTTTCCTTTTTATTCTGTTCTTTCCGGTTCTGGTCCTTCCGGTCCTGCTCCTCGTCTCCGTCCTCTTCCGGCTCCTCGGGAGGCAGCTTCTTAATCAGCGCTTCCTCGATCCTTCTGTCCTCGATCTTTTCCACATGGATATCCAGGCCGTTCACCTGTACGTCGAACTGGCTGCCGTCCGCAGGGATGGTGTGCAGGCAGCTGAAGATCATGCCGCCTACCGTATCATAATCCTCGTCCTCAGGGATCTCCATGTCCAGCGCTTCCGCCAGCTCGTCGATGAAAACGCTGCCAGTCACGCGCCACAGGTTATCGCCCAGCTTCTCCATCTCGGGGGATTCCGCAGGATCGAACTCGTCGTAAATGTTTCCGACGATCTCCTCCAGCAGATCCTCAATGGTGATGATGCCCGCCGTCTGGCCGTACTCGTCGATCACGATGGCAATGTGGATCTTTTTGGTCTGCATGTCGCGGAACAGATCGTCCGCATGGATGCTCTCAGGCACAAAGTAAGGTGTTCTTAACAGCTCCTTCAGGCTGCGGGGATGCTCCGCTCCCCTCTCCAGCAGGAAGTCTCTGGCGTTCAGGGTACCCACGATATCGTTGATATCCTCGTCATATACCGGGTAACGGGAAAGTCCGGTCTCCCGGATGGTATGTATGATCTCCTCAGCTGTGGCATCAAGGGAAAAGGCAACCACATCCGCCGTTCTGGTCATGGCCTCTCTCACGGAAATATCGTCGAAGCGGAACACGTTCTCGATCCACTCCTGCTCCTCCTGGTCGATGGTGCCCTTCTGGCCGCCCAGGTCGATCATCATGCGAATCTCTTCCTCCGTCACGGTTTCTTCTTCCGCCTCAACCTTCAGGCGCAGCAGCTTCAGCATACCGTTGGTGGATACGGACAGAAGCCAGATCACGGGGCGCATTACCGTCGCAACGGCAACTACCACCCGACTGGTAAAGCAGGCTACCTGGAAGGATTTCTGCATGGCGATCCGTTTGGGAACCAGCTCACCGAATACCAGCTGGAAATAGGATAAAACGAGCGTTGTAATAATCATGGCAATCGTATTCATAACGCCTGCCGGAATCATCGTCAGCCCCAGTCCATTATATACGCCGTCCACAATATATCCGGCAAAGCTGTCCGCCGCGAACGCACTGCCCAGTAATCCTGCCAGTGTGATGGCGATCTGAATGGTGGACAGGAAGGAAGAGGGCGACTCCACCATCTTCAGAAGCCGCTTTGCCCTCTTATCGCCTTCCTCTTCCATCTTCTTCAGCTTCGTCGCATTCAGGGACACAACCGCGATCTCCGTCGCCGCGAAGAACGCGTTCAGTCCGATCAGGACAACCTGCAACAATAGTTTACCAACAATAGAACCCACGAAATTTACTCTCCTTTTCTCTTTTTCGTTCCGGTTTTCATGCGGACAGCCCGCGGCATAAATGCTGCTCGCTGTCCGTTACCCGTCGAATGTCCGCATGTCTGTGCAGGCAGAGCCTGCCCATCCGCGCGGCCGCCCTCCGGGTTTATCGCGCAAAAAGGCATAGCCTGCCGTCCGTCAGGACAGGCAGACCATGCCTCCGTATGTTCTGTATATCATGTTATGATGGTTCGTTTCCCCGTCAGGGTCCGCGTCGCTCATGAAAACCTTTCCTCTCTGAATGCTGTCCGCCTCCCGCGCCCTTTTCGCGCTCTTTGTGCAGAACAGTCTGTAAAACAAGTGTCTTTTACATTATAATGAAAGCCCATTCTTCTGTCAAGAAGTGAAAAATCGCAAAAACGGATGATTTTATGAGAAAAATGGAGATTTCGTATATTTTCTTCATCCGCTTTTCCCGCCGGTGCTCTTATCTGTCCTCCACGGTCACAGAACGCCCCGTCCAGACATCCTTTTTATAAAACAGAACAGAAAGCACCGCCGCGGCGATCCAGCCCACGGGCCAGGACAGCCAGATTCCCATCGTTCCGAAGAAGGGGGAAAACAGATATGCCAGCACCACGCGAAGGACCAGATCCGTAAAGGTGGCCGTCATGAAGGCTCCCATCGCGCCCGCACCGCGCAGGACGCCGTCCACCATCAGCTTGACGGAGATCACGAAGTAGAAGGGCGACACGATCCGCAAAAACAGCAGCCCTGTCTCCATGGCGACCGTACTTCCCTCGTTCATGAACAGGGAAAGCATGATCCGTCCTCCGAAGAAAAAGGCGGCGAAAAAGGGAACCGCCAGAATCAGCGCCAGCCTGATGGAAGCGCGCAGTCCAGCCCGCACACGGTCCTGTCGCCCCGCGCCCAGGTTCTGGGCGGAAAAGCTGCTGGTTCCATTACCCAGCGTGGTGATGCTGGTGATGCAGAAGGTGTTCAGCTTAATCGCCGCGGAATAACCGGCGATGACGGAGGAGCCGTAGGAATTGATCAGCCCCTGGATGAAAATATTTCCCACGGAAATGAAGCTCTGCTGCAGGATGCTCGGAACGGCGATCCGGCTGATCCGCCCCAGCATGTTCCAGGAAAACAGCTCCACCCGCCCTTCCGTCCGGATGGAGGCCAGACGTTTTCGCAGCGCAAGAAGCGCCAGCACACAGGCGATGCCCTGCGCGATGAAGGTGGCCCAGGCCACGCCCGCCACATCCCAGTGGAAGACGGCGACGAAGATCAGATCCAGCACGATGTTTCCAAGCGAGGAACCGATCAGAAAATACAGGGGCGTCCTGGAATCTCCCATGGAATTGAAAATTCCGGTCGCCACATTATACAGAAAAAGGAATACGAAGCCGCCGATATAAATCCGCAGATACAGGTCGCCGTCCGCGAAAATATTTTCCGGCGTGTTGATGGCGGTCATCATCGCCCGGCTTCCCAGAAGCCCGGCCGCCGTCAGCAGAACGGACAGCGCCGTGGAAGCGATCAGCGTAGTGTAAACCGCCGTCTTCATTTTTTCATACCATTTCGCCCCAAAATACTGGGAGATGATGACCGAGCAGCCGATGTTGCTCCCCACCGCGATGGCCATGAAGATCATGGTGATCGGATAGGAGGCTCCCACAGCCGCCAGCGCATCCTCTCCCGCGAATTTGCCCGCGATCACGCTGTCCGCCATGTTGTAGAGCTGCTGAAAAATCACGCT
>DWUW01000174.1 GCA_019120525.1 Candidatus Eisenbergiella stercorigallinarum
ATGAAGATCTTCCTTCCGTCCACATGGGAATGAAAATACACGCCCTCCTCTTTGATCTTTCTCAGCGTCGCCAGGGAAAACACCTGAAATCCGCCGGAATCCGTAAGGATGGGCCGGTTCCAGGACATAAACCGGTGCAGGCCGCCAAGCTGTTTGATCACCTCGTCTCCCGGACGCACGTGCAGATGATAGGTGTTCGACAGCTCCACCTGCGTTTTGATCTGCTCCAGATCCTCCGTGGACACGGCACCCTTGATCGCCGCCACGGTTCCCACGTTCATGAAAACGGGAGTCTGTATCGTGCCGTGCACGGTTGTCAGTTCTCCCCTTTTCGCTCTTCCTTCCTGTCTGATCAGACGGTACATGTTCTGTATGTTCCCCTTTCCGAAATCGCCCGGATGCCGTTTCCATTCATCCCTCTCAGTTCTCTTCCGGCCCTGAACCGGACTGAATGAATATCATACCACATCTTTCCGTTTCATTCAAGCTTGTCCGGCCCTTCCATCCGGGATATAATAAACAGAAAGTTACAGTTCACTCGTCCGCCAGAACCAGGCAGATGTCGTGCTTGCACGAACAGATGACTGGCTCTGAGCGGACGAAGGGAGCGCCCGTTTATGAGCAAAGGCAGCTGCGAAGCAGCGGAGAGCGCGTAGCGCGGCTTTGCGAATGGCGCGGAGTGAACTGTAACACAGAAACACCAAAGGAAAACGCGAGGTAAAAAAGATGGCCGGAAATACATTTGGAAAAATCTTCAGGATCACCACATGGGGGGAATCCCATGGAAAGGCGCTGGGCGTCGTCGTGGACGGCGTTCCCGCAGGGCTTCCCGTAAGCGAAGCGGATATCCAGGCCTTTCTGGACCGCAGGAAGCCGGGAGGAAGCCGCTTCTCCACGCCAAGAAAGGAAGCGGACGCGGTTCAGATCCTTTCCGGCGTATTTGAAGGGAAGGCCACGGGAACGCCCATCAGCCTTCTCATTCCCAACACCTCCCAGCGCTCCGCCGATTACAGCGAGATCGCTTCCTATTACAGGCCGGGCCATGCCGATTACACCTTTGACCAGAAATATGGCTTCCGGGATTACCGGGGCGGCGGACGCTCTTCCGGCCGGGAAACCGCCGGAAGGGTCGCGGCCGGGGCCATCGCGTCCCTGCTTTTAAGTCAGCTCGGCATCCGGGTCTGCGCTTATACGAAAAGCATCGGGCCCGTCTTCTGCGAGCGCTTCTGTGAAGAGGAGATCCGCAATAATCCGCTCTGCATGCCGGACGCGCAGGCAGCCTGCCGGGCGGAGGCATATCTGGAGGAGTGCATAAAGCGGCAGGATTCCTCCGGCGGTGTGGTGGAATGCTTCGCGGACGGCGTTCCCGCCGGCCTCGGAGATCCCGTATTTGACAAGCTGGACGCCGCTCTCGCGGGAGCCGTCATGTCCATCGGCGCCGTAAAGGCTGTGGAGATCGGCGACGGAACCGCCGTTTCCCGGGCGCGCGGCTCTGAAAACAACGATCCCTTCCGCATGCGTGACGGCCATGTGGAAAAGGAAACCAACCATGCGGGCGGGATTCTCGGCGGCATCAGCGACGGGAGCCGCATCCTGCTTCGCGCCCACATCAAGCCCACCCCATCCGTCTTCTCGGAGCAGCGGACGGTAAACCGGGAGGGAGAGGATATTGCCATCCGCATTAAGGGACGCCACGATCCTGTCATCGTTCCCCGCGCCGTGGTTGTGGTGGAAGCCATGACGGCCCTGGTTCTGGCCGACGCCCTGCTTTCCAACATGGGCGCGAGGCTGGACGGGGTGCGGGAATTTTACCGGAGATAGCGTTTTGAGGGCAGGCAGGGCCGGACGGGCCTGCCTGCCCTGTCAATTTTCCAAAGCAGGCGTCCCGATCGCATGAAGAGGAAGCCTGTTCACAAGGCAGCCGTGATTTTCCCTGAAATCCTCCACCGTCAGCCTGCGCCTCTGAATGGAAGGCGGCGCGTCAAAGGCGACCTCGTACAAAAGCGGCCCCTCATAGCCAATCTGATCCATGGTTTCCATCCATTCTACCCAGTTGATCCTTCCCTCTCCCGGCAGCCAGTGACGTTCATCCCGAAAATCAAAATCAGAAACATGGGTCGTGATGATCCGCTCGCCGATATCCATGATAAACTCCTTTTCCGACTGGAGGAGCAGATGATTCGTATCAAAGCATACTCTCAGCTGATCGTCTGACGCAAGCAGCTGTCTGATCTCCTGAGAATTTCTGCCCAGGCATGTACGCGGCAGATTCTCTGCCGCAAGGGTAACTCCCATTTTCCGGGCGGCCCCGCAGAGTATGGAAAGCGACTCCTGGGCCAGCTTCATCCGTTCTTCCCTCTCCTCCTCTCTGTTTGGTTCCGCGCTCGGATGTACGACCATGATCCCGATGCCGATATCCGCCGCCCGCTGCATAAGACTCTCAAAATATGAAATGGTGCTCCTTCTGACCTGCGGATCAAAGCTTGCGGGATTGATCCTGGAAAACGGGGAAAAAGGCAGATGAAACGACCAGAGATGAATTCCATACGCCGAAGCGCGCCGTCTGATCCCCTCCCAGTCCAGCGTATCATAACGATCCTCCGAAAAAGACAGCTCCAGCTCCTTCAAGCCGCACTCTGCAAAATCACGAAAATCCTTTTCCGTCAAATCCTGAATTCCCATGGAGGATAGTCCAAACCTGAATCTTTCCATTTTTTTCTCCTATTCTTATGCCAAATTTTGTTATCGTACGTTGCAGGAACAGATTTTTAATTGCCCGCGCATCTCTCCCGAGGACAAAAAGGGACAGAAATCCGCCGTCTACAGAAGAAACGCCCGGCGCCGGGAATCAAAAAAGCTTCCCGTGCCGGGCATCCGAAAGGTCTTCAGTCAAACTTCAGGATGGTTTCCAGCACCCGCTTCGCGCAGGTTTTGATCTCTTCTCTCGTGATCTTTCCTTCCCGGAGGGCTTCCAGCACGCGGTCAGGCTCTCCGGCTCCCATCTTCAGGTCGTTTCCGGCCCGGATCTCCAGATACTGGTACGCGCCGTTCCACCAGTCGGTGGTGATCATCCCCTGATAGCCCCACTCTTCCCGGAGGATCCCTTCCAGCAGATCCTCTCTTTCGGAGGTGTATCTGCCGTTCAGCAGATTGTAGCTGGTCATCAGCGTCCAGGGCTGCGCTTCCTTCACCGCGATCTCAAAGCCCTTCAGATAGATCTCGCGCAGGGCGCGCTCGGAGACGCGGGAATCGCTGGCCTTGCGGTTCGTTTCCTTGTTGTTGCAGCAGAAGTGCTTTACGCTGGCCCCGATATGGCGGGACTGGATGCCGCGCACCATGGCTGCCGCCATCTTTCCCGCGATCAGCGGATCTTCGGAATAGTATTCAAAATTCCGGCCGCACAGGGGGCTTCTGTGGATGTTCATGGCCGGGGTCAGCCATACGCCCAGGTTATTTTCCTTCATTTCCATCGCGCCGGCCGCGCCCACGCGCTCTACCAGCTGCGGATTCCAGGTGCAGGCAAGAAGCGTGGCGCAGGGCCAGGCGGTGGTGCATACGCCCATCTCCGGCTGGATCCGCACGCCTGCCGGCCCGTCCGCCGTCATCACGTTGGGCACGCCGTATTCCGGAAGGTTCCCCATGCCGAAGGTATTCGCGACGCCGGTATTCGGCTGGCCGCAGAGCAGGTCGATGAGCTGGCCGTTGGTCAGCTGGGCGAGGAACTCCTCCATGGTGCATTTTCCTTCCGCCACATCGATAAGCAGATATCTTTTTTCAGCGGCCTTTTCTCCCGTTTCGGCAAAAAGCGCCAGCTCATCCCGCCAGTCGCCCTTCCAGGGCTTCAGGTAATCCGTATAATTCTCATTCATGGGGCTCTTGCCCGTATCGGTCACAGGAAGCGCTTCAAAGCTTCCATCCGCGAGCATCCGTTTCGAAAGAGCCTTTGGCGCCGCCCTCTCCGTCAGCTGCAGGGTGATCCGGTCCTCTTCCTCCGTATGGACCAGGGAAACAGGAACTGTATTCCTTACGGAATTTCCCACATGGAAACGGTACTCTCCCGCTTCCAGGATATAGGCGGACTTTGCGATCTTTCCCAGATCGTCATAGCTTGCCAGGTCCTCCACCGCGAAGGACAGGGATACCCTCTGGCTCTCTCCCGGCTGCAGAAGACGGGTCTTGGCAAAAGAGGCGAGAACCCTCGCCGGCTTTCCCAGCTTTCCCTGGGGAGCCTGCGCGTAGACCTGGACGACCTCTTTTCCTGCCCGGTCTCCCACATTGGTCACACAGGCGGAAATCCGGATGACGCCCTCCTTTTCCTCTGCCCGGATGGGATCGATCTCAAACTGCGTATAGGACAGGCCAAAGCCGAAAGGATAGTTCACTTTCTGCGCCGCGCCGGGGATCGTCTCAAAATAGCGGTAACCCACATAGATATCTTCCGTATAATCCACGTATTCCTCTGATTCATTGAAATTCGCCGAGGAAGGATAATCGTCAAAGGA
>DWUW01000175.1 GCA_019120525.1 Candidatus Eisenbergiella stercorigallinarum
CGGATCCAGCAGGTCGGCGGACAGGTCCGCGGACAACAGTCCCACCACATAGGTGCTGTCCACGGCCGCGCTGGAAAAGGTGAGGAAGATTTTTCCTTTCCCATGAGCGCGAACGGCCCTTCATCCACAAAGGTATGATTGTTTGCCCAGCCATATTCCGGCATGGACAGAAGGACCGGGTCTGAGATCAGCTTCCAAGGCTGATCCGGATCGATCTCGGCGATATACAGCCAGGCTCCCTGATCTACCGGAAAAAACTGCCGCTGAGACCAGGCGACATAATATCTCCCGTTCAGTTTCCATTCCGTCATGTCCAGCGTGATCCCCTGCTCATTATAAAGATAGCTGCCATCCTTTTTCACCACGCGCACCGGCATTTCCCAGTCGGAGGCCTTCATTGGATTCCCGTTTTCTTTCAGCGCCATCACATGGCACTGTTCCTTCTCAAACCCCCCAGGCGTTCCCGTATGAAAAATATACAGCCGGTCCTTAATGATATGAAACTCCGGCGCCCAGAGAAGGTTGCCAAGATGAGGATACATGGTTGTATCCAAAATGCAGACCTCCTGTGCCGTTACAAGTCCCGGTATGGTGTCCGCTTCCCGGATCAGAAGGGAATGATTATTGTCGTAATCATTGGTGGCGATGAAATAATACTTTCCTTTCCACCTTCCGATACAGGGGTCCGCGCGGTGCCAGGCAACGGGAAAATCATAATGATCCTGATGGACCCTTCCCGTCACCGGATAAGTACCGGGTTTTGTGAAGTCTGCCTCTTCCACGCACCAGTCCACCCGTTTCCTGACGCTGGTAACGTCACTGTATCTGGCAACAGCCTTTACCGCCTGAAGCTCCTGCAGAGAGGAAACGACGATTTCCCGCGGCACCTCATTCGCGATATTCTTCGGCGGAAAAAGCTTCCATTTCAGGCGGTCCGCCGCATCGCCGGATATGGAGATCATGTTCCCGACAAGCGCGCCCTCCGGCACAGCCGCCAGTCCCTCCGGAGTCTCTTTGCTGATCCCTTCTGTCTCAGACAGAACTGCTCCTTCCGGGAATCCGCTCTCAGGAAACTTTTCAAAGACGGCGCAGAAGCATTTTCCATCCTCTTCTGCCCACTCCAAACGGTAACGCCCTCCCTCATAACGGCAGGCCGCCTCCCTGATCGGAACCCCTCTTCCCAGATCCAGTAGGCCATGTTCCTGATATCTTAACAAATCCTCCGATGTAAAAAACAAAAGCTTCCCTTTTGCACTTTCATCCGGGCTGCCGTCAGCCTCGATCCGCCTGGCGATCACGCCAAAGGAGCCGTCCGCCATCGTGAACAGCCACGGATTTTTCAGACTCTTTGCCTGCAGCGTACCATCCTGATTTTGCACCGCTTTGGCATAGAGTATGCCGGAGTTATGATTGAGCGGCGTGCAGACGCCTTCCTCATCCACCAGCGCCAGGTGCATGCTGTCGGCGAGCTTTGCCGAATAGACGGCATCCGGGTATAACACAAAATCCGTTCCTCTCTTATTTCGCTCATGGCTCAAAACCTCCCTGTGATATTTTTTATATTGTTCCATATCTGATTTCGAAATACAATGACATATCCTGAGAGAAACTTGATGTATTCTCAGCAGGTGTAATTCATTTCCCCGTACGGAACTGCCGATACTGCTGGCCCCGGCTGATCTGTGTCTGATAAGAAAGGCGGTGATCTCTATTCCTTTATGTAGGCATTTCTGATTTTTTCTATCACTTCCCCCTTAGACTGATTGCGGATTCCAAATTGTTTTACATCAATTGGTGTGTTCTCCACATTTTCCAGAAATTTCATGATATCCGCATAAATTTCATCCGGAACAGGGATTCTGGTGTCTCCTGTCAAAAGAATGCTGAGCCTCAGAACATCATTTTTATGTTTACGGATATTTTTACTGTCTACAGCCTCTCCCTGCTCCTTACGCTCCAACAAATCCAGAAAAGCTCGAATTTTAAACGGGATTAAATACCCTGCCTCCAGAACCGGTATGTTGTCCAGCACAATTTTACCCTTTGTAAGAAAACGATAATATTCGTCATCCATCAGAATCGCTGAAAGACTGGATATTTCATCGTACAGCGGCAGCGGAGTCAGATGAGCCTCCGCCGGCAGCGAAATCCGTTCACTTCTCCTGGAAAACAGTTCAATCATATACGGATAACTGCTGCTGGATGGATGAGAAAAACGATAAAACTGAGGTTCTCCTGTGCTCTTTCTGCAGTGTTCATATCCCGCTTCACGTACATATTGCCAGAAATGCGCTCCAAATTCCGGTGTCAAACTTTCCAGAAGCAACACCATATCAATATCCCTTGTAGCGCGGAAATCAATCTCATCCCGCGCCATCAGAAGATCACAGGCCGTTCCGCCAATAATAACGTACTGGTCGCTATAGTCCGCAAACCATTCCCGAAAGCTTTCTATCCCCTGTACCATTTTCTATCTCCATTCTCTTTTCAGTAATTCTTCCACACATTGCTCCACCCGCTCATCCATCTCGTCCTTCAGAGATGCTGCAAGAGAAAAGACATCTATTTTTTCCGACCGGCTGATCAGGCGCGGATCATAGCGCCACAGCTGTACCGCGCATTGTGTCTCTGTATCCAGCATCTGAGTGGTTTTATCCGGGAACTCTCTTTCCGGCCGGACGCTTCCCAACGTTTCCATCGCGGGCGGGTTCAGCATTGTCTGCTCTGCAAGAGCCGTAAGCCCTGCCGAAAACATATCTTCATTTTTTTTGCTTTTGGGAATGTAGATCGTCTTTTTTACCGGTGTCATTAAAAAAGGCTCAGCCTTCTGAAAAATTTCTTCCGGTGTCAATTTGGAAACCAGCAGCCGCTGATTTCCAACCGCCTTTTTCTGCAGAAGGCCAGTCTCTGTCAGCTGCGCGGCAGCGCGTGAAATCGTCATGGCGGAAAAATGAAACTGTTCAGCCGCGCGGCTCATCTGCACAGGCGCTCCTTTCCCGTGGAGAAACGCAAATAAAAGCATCTGAGAAGAAGGCTGCAGTTTTTCCGGCATATTCAGGGACTGTCCGCCATCACATTTCTCCAGAAGCAGCGTTCCCATAAATGGCAGATAGAGTTGTTTTTCCGGCACGACAAATGGTATCTTCGCTTCAATAAAGGATTTTTTACGTTGCCTTGTGATTGTGTTCAATTCAAATACAACCGGACAGAAAATCTCCCCGTTCAGGCGCTTTATATGCTTCCTGATCGCGCCGATCGCATCCAGTCCGCCTTTCGGTTTCACAATCAATGCGGTGATTCCATCTATGTCGGCCAGGTCAAAACTGTATCTATCGAGCAGATAGTAAGGAAGCTTATTCTCCCCTTCCCATTTCGACCGGATCACTTTTACACCAAGAACCTTTTCCATATATTCCATGCTACATCCGCCTTTGTTTTAACCTTTTTATATCATATTAACTTTCAAAAAGTTAATAGTCAATATTTAAGTTAAATCATCTGCATATGCCCGATGATCCGCTTCACATGAGAGAGCACCTCCCCCTGTCCTGCCCGGTCATATTCCCCGTTCAGCACACTGTCCAGAAATTCCTGAATATCCTCCAGATCCCGGCGAAGCAGATAATAGCGAAGCGCCCGTTCATCCGCATTTTCGCAAAACAGATCCGCATATTCCTCTTCGCAGAAAGCGAACAGATCCGCTTCCTTCGGCGCCAGCATCACATTTTCCCAGTCGATCAGCCAGAGCTTTCCCTGCGGATCCCGGATCAGATTCCCGCCGTGGATGTCTGTATGGCACAGAACAAAGGGCAGGTTTTCCTCCTTCAGCTTCCGCGCTTCTTCGCGAAGCGTTTCCAGCCTGCCAAGGAGCATTTCCCTCTTCCCTTCGGCCTCCTTCCGGAATGCCTCCGGCAGTCCGCCGGTTTCCGACAGAAGAAGCCGTTCCAGCGCGTCGCAGAAGGGAAGCTCATAGCTTTCCGCCGGACAGATATCCGCAAACGCATCTCCCGGAATGCGGTGCAGTTCCTTTACGATTTCCGAAAGCTGCTTCATCTCCTCACCGGTGTAAGGCCGGCCATACCCCACCGCTTCTCCCGGAATGAAGGAAAAAAGTGCTCCGGCGATCCGGTCATGCACATAAAAAAGACTTCCCTCCGCCGTCCGGACGGGGCGGCAGATCCTGTCCCGCAGGCCGCTCTCCTGCAGCCGCTCCAGCACCTGTACCCAGACGGGGAGCCTCTTCATTCCCAGCTTTCCGACTGCCGTATCCGTGTCATAAATTTTCAGAAGATATCTGTTATCTATACCGTAGGTGCGCCCTACCGTCCCTCCCGCGATGCGAAGGATCTTTTCCGCCTGAATGCCGTAACAGGCCGCAAGGTCAGTTTTCACATCCGGTTCGCCGTTTTTCAAAATTCGTTCCATTTGCCCCTTTCCCTCCATGCCGAAGCGTTCGCTGAGGCACGACTGCCGCTCAGGCAAAAAAGCATTTTGCACAACGCTCCTCCAGAAAAGCCGCGTTTATGATTTCTCTGTCATTTTATCACCCACCGCAGGCAGGTTCCAGAGGAAAAAAATTAACCGTCTCTGCCATAGTGGCCTTGACAATGTAAACTGACCGGCATATTATTATTAATAGTAATTATCTTTGGTCACTTTTCGGAATCAACCGAAATGCGCAGGCAAATTCCTGTCCACAAAAAAGGAAGGCTTTCCCATGACAATCACCGCACTCAAACAGCTGTTAGACTCCTGCTTTACCGCCAAACGGGTCATTGAAACGCTTCCGGCTCTTCCGCCCGGAATGAAGCCCCGCCACATTCATGTGCTGGACGCCGTGCACGCGCTTCAGGAGCGAAACGGCTCCTGCCGGGTCAGCGACGTGAGCGCCCGGCTGAACGTCACCCTGCCCAGCGTCACGAAGCTGGTGCAGGAGCTGGAAAACAGGAAGCTTCTGGAAAAACGCGCGGATTCCCAGGATGGGCGCGTCATTCTCCTTTCCCTCACGCCGGACGGTCTGGATTGCTTCCGCCGCTATGTCCAGGATATGCATGCGCGCTGGAGCGCCGCCCTGCCGGATATTTCCGACGAACAGGTGAAGGAAACCGTCCATATCCTGAACCGCCTTCTTGAAACCATGCCGGATCGGGTGTGAACCGCTGCGCCGCGCGAAGCTGCCAATACTGCCGGATACGGCTGATCTATGTCTGAATTAAGAAAGGAACATCATTTCATGAAAGAAAAAACGCAGCCCTCGCTTACCTTTACGGAAGGCCCCATTTTCTCCTCCCTCATCCGCTTCGCCCTTCCCGTCCTCGGCTCCCTGATCCTGCAGGCCGCCTACGGCGCGGTGGATCTGCTGGTCGTCGGATGGTTCGGCGACGCGGCGAGCATCTCGGCGGTAGGCACCGGAAGCACCTTCATGCAGATGGTAACGCTCATCATCACCAGCCTTGCCATGGGAACCACCGTTACCATCGGACAGCACATCGGAGAAAAGAAGCCGGAGGAAGCGGGCAACGCCATTGGAACAACCATCTTTCTGTTTGCCGTTGTGGGCGTCGCGCTCACCATCCTGCTGGAAGCCTTTGCCGGGCCGCTGGCGGTCATCCTGCAGGTTCCGGCTGAGTCCTTTGACAAAACCGTGCTCTATCTGCGCATCTGCTCCGGGGGCATTCTGGTCATCATCGCCTATAACGTGATCAGCGGCATCCTGCGCGGCGTGGGGAACGCCAGTCTTCCCTTTCTCTTCGTAGGAATCGCCTGCGTGGTGAACATCGTGGGCGACCTGCTTCTGGTCGGCGTGTTCCACATGGACGTGGCGGGCGCAGCCATCGCCACCGTGCTGGCGCAGTTTGTCTCCGTTGTTGTCTCCCTTGCCGTTCTCAGGAGGCAGTCCCTTCCCATCAGCTTTTCCCTGAAACAGTGCAGATGCTATCCCGGAGAGCTGAGACGGATCCTGCATGTGGGCGTTCCCATCGCCATACAGGAAACCATGGTGCAGATCTCTTTTCTGGTCATCAACTCCATCGTCAACAACATGGGGCTCATGCCCTCCGCCGGATACGGCGTCGCCCAGAAAATCGTATCCTTCATCATGCTGGTCCCCTCCTCCGTCATGCAGAGCCTGTCCGCCTTCGTGGCGCAGAACATCGGCGCGGGCAGAAAGGACCGGGCCTGGAAGGGCTTTTTTACCGCCATGGCTTCCGGCTGCACGCTCGGTATTTTCATCTTCCTCGCCGGCTTTTTCGGCGGCGGCTTCCTTTCCTCCTTCTTCACCTCCGATACGCAGGTCATCGCCCAGAGCGCCGCTTACCTGAAAGGATTTTCCGCGGAATGTATCCTCACCTGCATCCTGTTTTCCAGCATCGGCTACTTCAACGGCTGCGGAAACAGCCTGCCCGTCATGGTTCAGGGAATCAGCTCCGCCTTCCTCATCCGCATTCCGGTCTCCCTGTTCATGGCGTCCCTTCCCAATACCAGCCTGACCCTGGTGGGGCTTTCCACCCCCATCACCACCGTGTACGGGATTCTGTTTTTCCTGGTGTGCTTTGCGTGGATGAAGAGGAAGCGGAGGCTGTGAAGATTGTCCATCAACGCAAATCCGGCAAATCTAAAATAACACTTTAGATTTGCCGGAGTATGTTATAGGCAGCGTTAGCGGAAGAATTGAACAGAAAAGAATTCCATCAAATTATACTTTTTATTTTCCAATAAATTTTTTCTTCTTTTTATTGTATTTTTTATCTCAACCGAATATAATAGCACCAAAAGGAGGTGTTTTTCATGGAACTGACTGCAAATTTTCTGACGCGGCTTATTCCGATTTCTCAGTTTAACAAGGGGCAGGCAGCCAAAATTTTTGATCGGCTGCGTTCTGAGCCCGAACTGATCGTTTTAAAGAACAACCAGCCTTCTGCGGTGATCCTCGCCCCTGATGAATATATCCGGCTGGCCGAAATTGAAGAAGATTATAACCTGCTCATCGGAAGCAGGAAGCTGCCTCCGGCAGTTTCCCGACAGCGGCTTGCGGCCAATAAGGATAAAGCTGCCATTCCCGCTGCTGACGTCATGAAACATTTTGGCATTTCCGATGCCGATCTTGAAGAAGTGGAGGAGCCTGAAATCGAATGATCTGGCTCCTTTTCGACACTTTCAACAAATATTTTCTAAAAACTTCAGTCATTTTTCCTTTTTCATCACCATCAAATCAGCAACTGATTTTTTCTATCAAAATTCACAGAATTTTAATGGCCTCCAGAAGCGTTTTATGGTAAAATTATAAAGCCGTGTCAACAATACGAATTCTCAATTATAAGGAAGGGGAAAACCATGTTAACGCACGAAGAAATCAGCAGTCTCGACGAGATCCTGAAGCGGCATAATTATGACAGCTCGTCCGTCATCGCCGTCATGCAGGACATCCAGAAAAAGTACCGCTATCTTCCGCAGGAAGCGCTTACCTACATCGCGAAGGCGCTCCATCTGAGCGAAGCGAAGGTCTATGGCGTCGCCACCTTCTATGAAAATTTTTCTCTGGATCCCAAGGGCAGGTATGTCATCAAGGTGTGCGACGGCACGGCGTGCCACGTCCGCAAGTCCGTCCCTATTCTGGAGGAATTCCGGAACGTGCTCGGCCTGTCCGAGGATAAGCCCACCTCCGACGATATGCTTTTTACGCTGGAGACCGTTTCCTGCCTGGGCGCCTGCGGGCTCGCCCCGGTATGCACCGTCAACGATAAGGTACACGCGGCAATGACGCCGGAAAAAGCAAGAGAACTGATTCAGGAATTGAGACAGGAGGCAGCCAATGAGAATTAACAGCCCCGAAGAATTACAGAAAATGCAGGAATTTTACGGCCAGGAGCTGAACGCGGAAAAGAAGCGGATCCTTGTCTGCGCCGGGACGGGCTGCGTAGCGGGCGGTTCCCTGCAGATCTACGCCCGTCTGAAGGAGCTCATGAAGGAAAAGGGAATCCCCTGCGAGGTATTTCTTCATGACGAAGCGGACGGACCTTTACATACGGAGCCGGAGGGCGGACAGACGGCAGATGCCGGTCAGAACCCGGAAGACGCTCCTTCCGTCGGCCTGAAAAAAAGCGGCTGTCACGGCTTCTGCGAGATGGGTCCGCTCCTGCGGATCGATCCGGAAGGCCTCCTTTATATTAAGGTAAAGGTGGAGGACTGCGAGGAGATCATCGAGCGCAGCATTTTAAAGGATGAGATCGTGGAGCGCCTGGTCTATCAGGATCAGTCGCTGAAATCCTACCCCAGACAGGAGGACATTCCTTTTTATAAAAAGCAGACCCGCGTGGCTCTGGAATACTGCGGCCATATCGACGCCGAGTCCATCCGGGAATACATCGCGGTTGGCGGATACTCCGCCGTGAAAAAAGCGCTGTTTGACATGACGCCCCAGCAGATCGTGGATGAGATCTCCGATGCCTGTCTGCGCGGCAGAGGGGGCGGCGGCTTCCCCACCGGGCGGAAATGGGCGCAGGTGCTGCGCCAGAAGGAAGAGATCAAGTATGTGGTCTGCAACGGCGACGAGGGCGACCCCGGCGCGTTCATGGACCGCTCCATGATGGAGGGCGAGCCTCACCGGGTGCTGGAAGGCATGATGATCGCCGGCATCGCCACCGGGGCGCACTACGGTTATATTTACGTGCGCGCGGAATATCCGCTCGCCGTCTCCCGTCTGCAGAACGCTATCGACCAGGCCATGGAGGTGGGACTGCTGGGAGAAAACATCCTCGGCTCCGGTTTTGATTTTACCATAAAGATCAGCCAGGGCGCGGGCGCGTTCGTCTGCGGCGAAGGAAGCGCGCTGACCTCCTCCATCGAAGGAAACCGCGGCATGCCCCGCGTAAAGCCGCCCCGCACGGTGGAAAAGGGCCTGTTTGAGAAGCCCACCGTCTTAAACAACGTGGAAACCTTCTGCAACGTGGCTCCCATCATCTTAAAGGGCGCGGACTGGTACAAGACTATGGGTCCGGAAAACAACCACGGCACCAAGGCCTTCGCCCTCACCGGAAACGTGAACAACACCGGCCTGATCGAGGTTCCCATGGGAACCACCCTGCGCGAGGTCATTTTTGACATCGGCGGCGGCGTCAAGGGCGGAAGCTTCAAGGCGGTCCAGATCGGCGGTCCCTCCGGCGGCTGCCTGTGCATCAGCGCAACCGAAGACCACCTGGACCTGCACCTGGATTTCGACTCCCTGAAAAAAGTAGGCGCGATGATCGGCTCCGGCGGCTTGGTGGTCATGAACGATAAGAGCTGCATGGTGGAGGTCGCACGCTTTTTCATGAACTTCACCCAGAACGAGTCCTGCGGAAAATGCGTCCCCTGCAGAGAGGGCACCAAGCGGATGCTGGAGCTTCTTACCGACATCACCGAAGGGCGCGGCACCATGAAGCATCTGGACATGCTGCAGGAGCTTGCGGACACCATTTCCGACACCGCCCTCTGCGGCCTCGGAAAAACCGCCGCCTTCCCCGTGGTCAGCACCATGAAATATTTCCGTGACGAGTACATCGCCCACGTGGTCGATAAAAAATGTCCTGCCGGACAGTGCAAGGCGCTTGTCAACTTCTCCATCGATCCCGCGCTTTGCAAGGGCTGCACCAAGTGCGCGAGGCTCTGCCCCGTCTCCGCCATCTCCGGCGAGCTGAAGAAGCCTCATACCATCGATGTGTCGAAGTGCATCAAATGCGGCGCCTGCAAGGACGGCTGCCCGTTCCACGCGATCAGCTGAACGGACTGACGTATACCGGCATGACAAGAGTAAGGAGAAAAAAAGAATGGCTAAATATATGATTATCGACGGCATCAGGGCGGATTTTGACCAGGAAAAAAATATCCTCCAAGTGATCAACGGCATGGGCATCCATGTCCCCACCCTGTGCTATTATTCCGACCTTTCCATTTACGGCGCGTGCCGCATGTGTATGGTGGAGGACGAGAGAGGCAGCCTGATCGCTTCCTGCTCCACCCCGCCCAAGCACGGCATGGTGATAAAGACCAATACCCCCAGGCTGCAGCACCACAGAAGGATGATCCTGGAGCTGATCCTGGCGTCCCACTGCAGGGACTGCACCGTCTGCGAGAAGAACCAGACCTGCCGGCTGCAGGAGCTTGCCGCCAGGCTGGAGCTTAACGACATCCGCTTTCCCAATACCAGAAAGCAGCATCCTATCGACGATTCCTCACCGTCCATCATCCGCGACCCCAGCAAGTGCATTCTCTGCGGCGACTGCGTGAGAGTCTGCAACGAGGTACAGCATGTGGGCGCCATTGATTTCGCCCAGCGCGGCTCCGAGGCGATCGTCACCCCGGCCTTCGGGAAAAAGCTGGCGGAAACCGACTGCGTCAACTGCGGCCAGTGCGCCGCCGTCTGTCCTACGGCCGCCATCCGCATCCAGACCTGCCACAACAGCGTCTGGCGCGAAATCTATAATCCGAAGAAGCGCGTTGTCGCCCAGATCGCTCCCGCCGTCCGCGTGGCCATCGGCGAAGCCTTCGGCATGAATCCCGGCGAAGACAGCATCGGCAAAGTATTCACCGCCATGCGCATGATGGGCTTCGACGCGGTATTCGATACCTGCCTTGGCGCGGACCTGACCATCATGGAGGAAGCGAAGGAGCTGGCGGAAAAGCTGGAGCGGGACGCGGCAGCCTCTGCCGGGCAGGCCGTAAACGGCGGCACCAAAGATGCGACGCAGGACGACGCTTCCGGCAAAAAGGTTTCCTTCCCTCTCTTCACCTCCTGCTGCCCGGCCTGGATCCGGTACGCGGAAAACCTCCATCCGGAGGTTCTCCCCTACATTTCCACCTGCAAATCCCCGATGGAAATGTTCGGCGCGGTGATCAAGGAATACTACAAAAAACAGGATGAAGAGGAAGGCCGCGAGACCGTTTCCATCGCCGTCATGCCCTGCGTGGCGAAAAAGATGGAAGCCGGACGCGAGGAATTCATCCGTGGCGGCGTCCCGGACGTGGACTATGTGATCACCACCAAGGAGCTGATCCGCATGATCCGGGAAAGCGGCATCCAGTTTGACGAGATCGATCCCGAGGCTCCCGACATGCCCTTCTCCATCTCCTCCGGAGCGGGCGTCATCTTCGGCGTGACCGGAGGCGTGACCGAAGCGGCGCTGCGCCGCCTGGTAAAGGAAAAGAACACCCAGACCCTTCGGGACATCAAGTTCTCCGGCATCCGCGGCATGGAGGGCGTCAAGGCCGCCGAGATGGAGCTGGACGGACGCACCGTCCGGATCGGCGTGGTCAGCGGACTGGGCAACGCGGACAATCTGATCGAAAAGATCAAGAGCGGCGAGGAGCATTTCGACTTCGTGGAAGTCATGGCCTGTCCTTACGGCTGCATCGCCGGAGCCGGCCAGCCCTTCTGCCACAAGGTGGACAAAAAGGAGCGCATGAAGGGCATGTATAAGGCTGACAGCGCCGCCTCCATCAAACGCAGCGAAGAAAATCCCGTGGTCTACAACCTCTACCACGGCGGCGTGCTGGAAGGCAGGGAGCACGAGCTTCTGCATGTGCATTATAAAAGAGCGGAAAAGGCATAAGCCCGTACCGCTCCGTACATCGGAATGTCCTGATACCTGAAGATCGACGACAGGGGAAGGAACGGCAGGAAAACCGTTCCTTCCCCTGAAATTTTACACGCACAAAGAATCATAGATCCGGTCGAACAGCCGCGCGCAGTCCAGCGTCAGCGAATGGGGAACCGTCCGGCTCTCCGTCTTTCCGGCCCGGATGCAGGATACGGCCTCCCGGATCTCATACACAAAGCCGTTTTCCGTTTCCCTGTCCTCAAAATGGATCGCCTCCGAGCCATCCGCAGGATAGAAAAAGGCTTCTGACGCGTAATGCGGATGAGGGATCACGATCTTTCCCCGATCCCCATATATGACTGCCCTTTCTTCCAGCGCCGCGTCAAAGCTGGCCGTCAGGGAAACGCACAGCTCCGGATACCGGAGCAGCACATGATCCGTCACGTCCACACCTGTTGGCCCCCAGACAGCGGACGCCTGCAGGCTTTTTTCCTCTCCCAGCAGGAACCGGGCGATCTCATAGGCATAAACCGTGATGTCAAAAGCAGCCCCGCCTCCCAGCTTCGGGTTCCGGTACCGGTTCCCCGCGTCCTGCGGCGCGATAAAACCGATATCGATCTGCGCGAAGGAGGGCTTTCCCACCACTCCCGATCCGATCCATTCCCTGGCCTGCTTCACGGCGGGGAGGAACCGGCTCCAGAGGGCTTCCATCACGAAAATCCCTTTCTTTTCCGAGAGGGAAAATACCTCCTGTGCCTGCGCACTGTTCATAAACGCTGCCTTTTCCACCAGCACAGGGATTCCATGCTCCAGGCAGAGCATGGCCAGGGCGTGATGGGAATCCGGCGTCGTCGCGATATAGACACAGTCCGGCCGTTCCTTTATCAGCATTTCCTCATAATTTCCATATGCGCCCTTTACACCGTTTGCGGTCGCCCACCCGCGCGCCTTTTCCGCGGATTTGCTGGCGACAGCCGCCACCTCATACCCCGCCAGACGCACCGCTTCGCAGAATTTCTTCGCGATATTTCCCGCTCCCATGACGGCAAAACGAAAGTCTTCCATCCTTTCAGAACTCTCCTTTCCCATTCCCCTCTGTCTTTCCGGGATATCCATATCGGCACGGATCCCCCTGAAGGATCCCGAAACAATTCCGAAACCATCTCAGGCCGGTCACTCAAACGGGAACCTCACGCCCCACTCCTCTCTCAGAGAGTCCATCAGCTCCATCACCCGGAGGGTTTCCGCATGGGGCATTTCCTCACATTCCAGCTTCCCTTCCGAAAGGGCGCGGATACAGGCCTCCACTTCATATTCGTAGCCGCTGATCTGCTCCGGCCTTTCAATCTTCTTCACCGCCTGATAGTTGGTATCGTACACGGTCAGGCTTTCAAAATTGTTGATGTTCTCGATCACCATAAAGCCCTTCGTGCCGTATATGGTTCCCCTTCTGTCGCTGAGCCCCGTCATGGAAGCGGCAAGCTGGGCGACCCTGCCGTCCTCATAAAAGAAGGTGATGCTGTCCTGCTCGTCCACTCCGCTGTCCGTATAGGTGCAGGCGGAGGAAATTTTCGCGATTCTGTCTCCGAAGATCATCCGGGCAAAATTGATGGGATAGACCCCCACATCCAGAAGCGCGCCGCCTGCCAGCTCCGGCCGCTGCAGCCTCGGAACCCGGTCAATCAAATACCCCAGATTGGCGGTGAGCATGGTGGGCGTCCCGATGGCCCCCTCATCCAGCTCTCTGCGGATGATCTCAAGCATAGGCATATAGCGCACCCAGATAGCCTCCGTAAGGAATACCCTTTCCTTTTCCGCATGGTCCAGAAGCTCCTTCGCCTGCTTCGCGTTCGCGGTAAAGGACTTCTCGCACAGGACAGGCTTTTTATGGCGGATGCAGAGCATGGCATTCTCAAAATGCTCCGAATGAGGCGTGGCGATATAGACCAATTCCACCTCTTCATCCTTTACCAGCTCCTCATAAGAGCCGTACGCCTTCTGAAAACCATATTTCCGCGCGAACGCCTCCGCCTTTTCCAGGCTCCTGGAGCCCACCGCGTAACATTCCACCTGCTCCATCCGGGAAATGGTCCCCGCCATGACGGAAGCGATCCCTCCCGCTCCCAGAATCGCCATTTTCAGTTTTTTCATTTCTGCTCCTTCCTCCAATCCGGCCATTCGAAAGCCATCCTTAAGGGCGCGGATCTCCCAGTCAAAAATACAGTAATCCAGATCCTTCCCTTCCGAATGCGCTTCCAGCTCTTCAAAATCTATCCAACAGACCGCCTCGACCTCTTCCGTCTGAAGACGGAGCCGGGAAATGTCCACCGGTTTCCGGTACAGATACACTGCCGCGATCTCCCGGTCGATGATATCCTTTTCCCCGAAGCGTTCCGCCAGTTCATAGGAATACAGCCCCACACGGAACAGGTCGGACGCCTCTGCCCGGATCCCAAGCTCCTCGTCCAGTTCCCGCAGCGCGCCCTCCTCAAAGCTGTCCCCGGCGGAAAGATGTCCCGCGCAGGAAGTGTCAAAGCAGCCCGGAAAGACGTCCTTATTCCGGCTTCTTTTCTGCAGCAGCACCTGCAGCTTTCCTCCATGCCTGCGTACCAGCCAGATATGCGCCGTTCCATGCCAGTCTCCGTCCCTGTGCACATCCTCCCGCGTCTTTACCCGTCCGGTCAGCGCGCCGTCTGGCCTGCGCACGTCAAACATTTCCATGTCGCTCCATCCGCCCCCTGTCTTTTCCTGTCCCTGACAGTCTATTGGATCACAAACAGCACGCTGCTGGCAAACGGTCCGTCGCCGCCGTAATAGGTCTTGCTGTTTCCCATATGGTCCGTCGCCGTCACCTTTTTGATCCGGTAGGTCCCCGGCTCGTCCGTACTGCTCTTTTTGATGACGCCGGTATACAGCTCTCCGCCCGCCGCGTCCAGATCCACGCTGACCGCCTTTCCGTTCTCATTTTCAAACCGGACGGTCACGCTGTCCACCCCGGAAAAATCGTCCGCCACCGCGGCGGCCACCGTGATCTCCGACTCCTTTGCCGCCTGTACGGGAGATACCGCGACGGCTCCCAGGACGGGCGCCGTCTCATCCAGGACCGTCACGCCGTTGTCGATGGAAAAGGCCGCCGTGCCCGGCAGCGCCAGATAGCCGTCGTTCTCCTCCAGCTCCTCCGTCCGGCAGTAGCGCACATACGCCCCGTTTCCGTCCTGCAGAAACACTTTGTCCAGAAGATAAGTTCCAGCCGGTTCATAAATGCTCATGGAGATCTGATCCATATACACACCGTCCGAAAGATCCTCCGGCCGCAGGATTTTGGTGACGCTTCTGTCATTTGCCGGATTGATAAACTGGACATTGATATGGTCCAGGCCTGCGCTTCCCTCCGCGACGGCTACCGCCACCGAAACCGTAAGCTCCGTTCCTTCCGCCCACGCCGGGCCTGCCGCCACGGCGGCAAGCTGAGGCAGGATGGAAACCGCCGGCGCTTCCGGCAGAAGTGCCGGAGCTATCAGTTCCATCTGGGCCTGTCCGGCCGTCTGGCCTGCCTGAGCCTCAACCGGTATCCTCAGGAAGCAGGCGAGAAGAAGAACCGCCCCGCCTGCCAATATGGTTTTACCATACTTGTTTCTTTTTCCATGTTTTCCCATATAATACCTCTTTCCCTCTCCCCGCACACCTGGTTTCAGTATACTCCGCCCCCTTTTTTCAGTCAAACAGAATCTCCTCCACCGTCACAAAGGTATATCCCTCCGCCAGCAGCTCATCCACAATCTCCAGGGCCGCGGTGACGCCGGTATCATAGTAGTCGTGCATGAGGATGATATCATTTTCTTCCGCCTCTCTCACCACGCGCCTCACGATGTCGGAAACGCTGGAGGAGCACCAGTCCAGGGGATCCACGGTCCACAGCACGGGAAACATGTTCAGCTCAGCTTCCAGGGTTTTGTCCCAGCTTCCGTAGGGAGGGCGCACATAGAGCACCTCCTCTCCCGTAATTTCCGCGATCACTTCATTGGTATGAAGCAGCTCTTCCTTAAACTGTTCCCGGTTGGAACCGTTCAGCTGGATGTGGGTATAGGTGTGGTTGCCGATCAGATGGCCCTCCGAGCTCATCCTGCGGATGATGTCCGGATGCAGGGCGGCATGCTCCCCGGTCACGAAAAAAGAGGCCTTCACGCCGCGCTTCTTCAGGCCGTCCAGAAGCTGCTCCGTATAGGCCGGATGGGGGCCGTCGTCAAAGGACAGGGCTATCTTCTTCCGCTCTTCCTCTTCGCCGTCCTCCGCATCGGAAAAAACGGGCCGGACCGCAGCGGTTCCTGCCGGATTCCCTGCGGGAGCTTCTTTTTCCATCCCGTCCGTCGCCGGAGCGGCCGGCCGCTTTTCCCAGGAGCCTCCCGGCGAGGCAGGCGGAACCTCCGGCGCGCGAAGGACCTCCGGCGTGCGAAGAAACGCCGCTGCACAAAACAGCAGCGCCAGCGCGGCGAAAAACAGAAGCGTTTTCATCCTTCCTGTCAGTTTCCTCCGCATCGGCGCTGCCTCACAGCCTTCTTTTCTGTTACTATATGCCGGAACATTCCGGGCTATGCCCGCCGCCGGACGGCATTCCGTCCAAGCGGCTCAAGAATCACCAGTTTCATTGTCTTCCTCCATTCTGCGGTTCCATTTGCGGGGAACCCTTCACCGCCTGCGGCGCGCTGCTTTCAAAGCAGAGCTGTTCCCCGTCCGGCGTCGTCACCGCGAAGATATCCACATAGGCCGCCACCGTCTGGGCCGGGATCCGGTCGGAGCAGGTTTCCATGTCCTCATTGATGAATCTGGCATAGCCGTCCTCGATGACCATGGCCATTCCGTTGGAAAAACGGGTGGCATCGTCGAAAAAGGCGACGATGTTTCCGTCATGGTCTATATAGCCCCACTGTCCGTCCTTCTGGATCAGCCAGTACCGGGACTGATCGATGCCGATATAATCTCCCGTGGCAAGGATGCTGGCGTCCGTGATGACCGGTTCCGCATAATAGCCGAAGCGGTCCGTCGTATGATCCTGCTTTGCCGCGTCGATCAGAAAATACTGCTTCTTTTCCCCATCCTCCAGGGAGATGCAGAGAATGGTCCCATAGCTGTGGCAGAGAACCCCGTTGTCCTGGAAGCCCCAGACGGTCCAGTACAGCTCCGGATCCTCCCAGGGAAATCCGGCGTATCTCGCAAGATCCCGTATCTGCAGGGGATATTCCTCTGTCCCGTCCTTATCGTAGATGTAAATATCCCCAAGCACATCCTCAAACGGCATTCCCCAGGAAACATAATATCCCTGATACAGGGCGCCGATCGGGTAAAACAGATCGCCGTCCGAGCTGTCCGCGCTGCTCTCCATGGTCGAGGACTCCACAGGCGGCTCCGCCAGCTCCGGATGCCTTAACGGATAACGGGCGCCAAAGATCGGAAATAATTCCCCGTCTGTGGAAAGCCTCTGCTCGCAGAGGTAGTCCGTACAGATCGCGTACCCTTCATTGAAGCCGACCGCCCCGGCCTGCCCGGAAGTCTGTTCTTCCACCGGCTCGTACAAAACGGTCCCGTCCAGCCTGACATAGCCGTAATCCATGGTATAGGAATCCGGATCCGTTTCCTCCCAGAGCACCACCCCGTCGCTTACCGCGGTGATCGTCCGGTCCGTCCGGAAGATCTCGTTCCCTTCCCGGTCAAACACCCGGAAATCGCCATCGTTTCCAAAGAAGGTCTGCCCGTCGTCATTGGGCGAGTTGCAGGCATAGTCATATTCCAGCGGCACCAGCACCTCATTTTCGTAGCTGACAAGCCCCCATTTCCCGTTTTTGCTCACAATGGTAATCCCGTCCTGCGCGTTTCTCAGGCCGTCATACTGGCCTGAAATGGCAAG
Source organism: Candidatus Eisenbergiella stercorigallinarum (assembly GCA_019120525.1). Lineage (GTDB taxonomy): Bacteria > Bacillota > Clostridia > Lachnospirales > Lachnospiraceae > Eisenbergiella > Eisenbergiella stercorigallinarum. The sequence goes on from DWUW01000175.1 coordinate 17,476, forward strand.
CTGTCCGTACTCCGCCTCTTCCGTTTCTCCGGGAAGGCTCTCCTCCTGCGTATCTGCCTCGCTTTCCCCGGGCTGCGAATCGGCCTTTCCGCCATTCTTTCCGGTATCGGCCGGCTGTCCGGCCACTACCGGCGCGGGATCGCCGTCCGGCACGATGTCATCGGCAGGCGCTTCCT
>DWUW01000176.1 GCA_019120525.1 Candidatus Eisenbergiella stercorigallinarum
GAAAGGGCGATGTCTTAACCGCTTGACCAAGGAGCCCTGTTCTCTTTTTGCCCCTTGGGGCCGTTATCTGCGCAGAGATAACCTGAACATTAGATATGCTATCACATTTTTTCCAATTTGGCAAGAGGGGATTTTCTATTTTTATCTGCAGATTTTCTGCCCCGAATCCGAATCCTCTCAAGAAAAAATCCCCTCTGTTCACCCCCGCTCCGCGCCTGCTTCCCGGAGCATTCTCTGCTATGCCGCTTCCTGTCTGTCTTGCCGGCCGGCAGCATCTCCCTTTGTCTTCCGGACCACTCTTTCATGCATGACCGCCATCAACGCCAGGAGCCCCAGAAGATAAAACGGGAACAGACGAATAGCCACATGCTCCGCAATCAGCCCAAACAGCGGCGGCATCAGACAGGTTCCCACATAAGCGCTCGCCATCTGAACTCCAAAGACGGCCTGAGAGCGCTCCTTTCCAAAGTGTTCCGGCGTAGAGTGGAGAAGACAGGGGTAGATCGGCGCACAGCCAAGTCCTATGAGAATCAGGCCGAAAGGCGCCGCCGCACTGGTTCCCGCAATCGTCAGCGTGATAAATCCGAGAAAAATAATCCCCTGGCCAAGCCTCACCATACGGGTATCGTTAAGCGCCATAGTCAGAAAACCGCTGGCGAAACGGCCGGCTGTTACACCAAGGAAAAACCAGCTGGCAAACCGGGCAGCCGCTTCCGCGGAAATGCCGCAGTGCAGAACAAGATAGCTGCTCCCCCACAGACTTGTGGTCTGTTCCAGCGCGCAATAGCAGAAAAATGTCAGCATGGCTTCCTTTGCAGCCGGAAGCCTCAGGATTTCCGGCAGGCTTAAGGCCTTATCCCGGCCTGGCTTTTCCTGTACGGCCGGGCTTTTCTCCGGCCCGGAGGGAGTTTTCTTCTGCGCTGCCGCCTCTGCTTTTCCGTTTTTCCAGAGCGGCAGGCTCAGAAAAAGAATCACTGTCAGCGCTGCCTGCAGAAAGCCAATATACCGGTACCCCATATTCCAGCCCTGTCCTCCTGTCATGGCAAAGGACAGAATATAGGGCCCTATGGAAGCGCCAATCCCCCACATACAATGAAGCCAGCTCATGTGGCGGCTGGCATAATGAAGCGCCACATAATTATTCAGGGACGCGTCCACGCTTCCCGCGCCCAGTCCATAGGGAACTGCCCACAGACAGAGCATCCAGAAAGAGCTGCTGAATGAAAAACCAAACAGAGCCGCCGCAGTCACCGCCACGCTCAGGGCCGTCACCCTGCCCGTTCCCAGCTTTCTTGTAAGCCGGTCGCTCTGCAGGCTGGACACAATTGTGCCTGCCGAGATAATCATAAAAATAATGCTTGCGTAAGAAACCGGGACTCCAAACCCGCCATACATGGAAGGCCAGGCTGAGCCGAGCAGAGAATCGGGCAGTCCCAGGCTGATAAATGACAGATAGATAACAGCTAAAAGCAAATGAAACATTCTGGTATTCCTCCTCGTAAACTGGTATAATTATATCATCAGAAATCACTATCAGATAGAAGAAAACCATCTTTTTTCTATAATATTTCCACCAACAGGAGGAAACAGGCTTATGGCAATATCATTTTGCGCCGTACAGACAGATCCGCAGGGAAAAGAACTTACCGAGCATGGAACCTCCCTCTTCCCCGTCTCCTGTCATGATGAAGATCTGCGTTTAAGTCCGGTAGCATGGCACTGGCATGAAGACCTGGAGGTTCTCATTATCACAGAAGGAAACGCCCTTCTCAGTGCCGGATCGGACCGCTTTTCCCTCTCCCAAGGGCAGGGCTTTTTTATCAACGCCGGCATTCTCCATGCCGTCCGCGCCGCAGGAGACAGCTGCTGCCGTCTCCGCTCTCTGGTTTTTCACCCGAGGCTCATCGGAGGAAGCCTGGACAGTATTTTCTGGCAAAATTATGTCCATCCGCTTATTCAGAACGAGGCCCTGAAATATACTCCTCTGGACGGCTCTCTCTCCTGGCACCGGGAAGCCCTTCAAAATGTCAAAGATGCCTGGGAAGCCTGCTTTCTGGAGCCCCCCGGCTATGAGTTTCAGGTGCGTTCCTCCCTGTCACGCCTGCTCTTTCTCCTCTTTTCCCACAGGCCGGCAGACGCCTTCCCGCCTTCGGAAAAAGCGTTAAGAGACACCCGGAGAGCCAAGCAGATGCTGCAGTACATCCAGGAACATTTCCCCGAGGCGCTGACTGTCTCCCACATCGCCGCCAGCGCAGGTGTCAGTGAAAGTGAAGCGCTCCGCTGCTTCCGCGCCACCATCGGCGTCCCTCCTGTCCACTATCTGAGACAGTACCGCATCCGCCAGGCAGCTTCTCTCCTGATTTCAGACTCCCGAAGCGTCGCAGAAATCGGCGCTTTGTGCGGCTTTGAGGACGCCAGCTATTTTACGAAAATCTTTCGGGAGCAGAAAGGGTGCACTCCCTCCGAATACAGGCGGAGATACCGCTGACAGCCTGCGCGGTTCTGTTCTCAAGTCCTGTCCCTGCGTCTTAAAAGGGCAGATGTCTGAAACCGGCCTGAGCGGCAGCTGCCGCTCCATATACGGGAAAAATTCTCTCCGCCTTCGTTGACAGCTTTCCTGTCGGAATGGTAAAATGGAGGCAAGACGTGAACATGGATTCACAAGACGAACCCTACATCTGCGCCGGCACCGGATTTCCCAAAACCGGAAGCGGCGCTTCCATGAGCCAGCAGAACAGGAGGAAAAGGTATGGCATACAATGGATTTGCAATCGACAAGTATCTGAACGCGGCAGAAGTCACCAGACAGCTGGATGAGCTGATCAAAAAACCGGTTTATTCCGTGCGGCCGGATAAGCTGAAAATGTACGAGGAAGAGTATTTCGAAAAGAAGTGCAGTAAGTCCAAGGCAATGATCACCGAGGCAAAGAAGGTCATTCCCGGAGGCGTACAGCACAATCTGGCTTTCAATTACCCGTTCCCCATCGTTATTGAAAAGGCGGAAGGCGCCAGGCTCTACGACATCGACGGGAACTGGTACTATGACCTGCTGCAGGCAGGCGGACCCACCATTCTCGGAAGCAACATGCCGGAAGTGCGGGAAAAGGTCATCGAGCTTCTGAATACCTGCGGCCCCTCCACCGGCCTGTTTCACGAGTATGAATACAAGCTGGCAAAGAAGATCACGGAGATGGTTCCCTCTGTCCAGAAGTTCCGTATGCTGGGCTCCGGAACCGAGGCCTGCATGGTCGCGGCCAGAATCGCCCGGCTGAAAACGAAAAAGAAAAACATTCTGAAGATGGGCGGCGCCTACCATGGCTGGTCCGACCAGCTGGCCTACGGCATCCGTGTACCCGGAACGAAGGGCCTGATGTCCAAAGGCGTTCCGAACTTTGTATTTAAGCATACCAATGAATTTTTCCCGGGTGATCTGGATGATCTGGAACGGAAGCTGAAAATGAACGAGCTCACAGGCGGCACAGCGGCCATCTATATCGAGCCGGTAGGACCGGAAAGCGGCACCCGTCCCGTATCCAAAAAATTCATCAAAGGTGCTGAATGGCTGGCCCACAAATATGGAGCGCTTCTCGTCTTCGATGAAGTGGTAACCGGATTCCGTATCGGACCGGGCGGAGCCCAGAGCTATTTCGGCGTAGATCCGGATCTGACTATCTTCGGAAAGATCATCGCCGGCGGCTATCCGGGAGCAGGCGGAGTCGGCGGCCATGAGGACTGCATGGCTTATCTGGGAGCAGGTCTTGATTCCTCCGGAAAGAAGGTTTCCAAAGCCATGTGCGGCGGCACCCTGGCCGCGACCCCCATTTCCTGTGTAGCAGGTTACTACACACTCTGTGAGATTGAGCGGACGAATGCCTGCGAAAAAGCAGGACGCATGGGCGACCGTCTGACAAAGGGCCTTCAGAAGCTGATCAAAAAATACGACCTGCCCTTCGTGGCCTTCAACCAGGGTTCCATCTGCCACCTTGACAGCGTAGGAACCATGCATTTCATTGTAGACTGGTCAAAACCCTGGACGATTCCCCACGTGCTGAAAGAAACCGGAATCCGTCAGAAAGAGATGGAGCATATCGGCGCCGCTTATATGGCAGAGGGCATCGTCACTCTGGCCGGCTCCAGACTCTACACCAGCGCCGCTTACACGGAGGAAATGATCGACGACGTGCTCTCCCGCTTTGACCGCGTATTTGCAAACTGCGGAAGAATCGACGTATAAGGAGGTTCAGACCTATGGCCTATAAAGAGACAGAAGCCAGAGAACTCATAATCTCCGCCGTGCACAGACTGACGGAGGCCGGCCTTGTGGCCCGTACCTGGGGCAACGTAAGCGCCCGGGTATCTGAGGAACAATTTGTCATTACACCCAGCGGCCTGGGCTATGAGCATATGCAGCCGGAGGATCTGGTTCTTGTAAATATTTCCGATTTAAGTTATGAGGGAGAGCGTAAGCCCTCCAGCGAAAAGGGCATCCATGCGGATGCCTACCGGCTGAGGCCGGAGGTAAACTTCGTGATTCACACCCACCAGGACAAAGCCTCCGTCTACGGTATCCGCGGCTGGGCCTTAAGCGGCTTTTCCGACCCCGTCCTTGGAAAACGGGTTCCCTGCGCCGCCTACGGGCTTCCTTCCACGGATAAGCTCCGCCAGGCAGTGGCGGACC
>DWUW01000177.1 GCA_019120525.1 Candidatus Eisenbergiella stercorigallinarum
CCGAATTTTTCCTTGTATTCCTGCGGATAAAAGCCCAGATAGCCGTCCAGGGTGGAGATCCCGTTATAGGACAGGACCGCCGGGTGCATACCGTAGGCGATGCTGTACTCCCCGTCATAGCCGATGTCTTCTTTGATCTCATCGAACAGCTTTTCCGAGAAAAACTCCCGGTAGTTCAGATTTTCCACCTCCACGCCCTTCACCAGCCGGTAAGCATGGTAATAGAGGGTGTAGTAAAAATCGTTGTATACCGCAGGGGTCATCACCACCACGGCAAGGCTGATGAGAAGAAGCGCGTTCCCCAGCCATTTCTTTCTTCTATCATAGAGATATTTCACCAGAAGAAACAGGGCCGCGTACCACAGGAAGGGATTGAAAAATACGGTCCGGTTGAACTGGAAGCCCTCCAGAGGCGGGATCAGCGCCTCAAACAGCTCCCGCAGGCCGCCCCAGTAATAGAAGCCGTAGATCAGGCAGTTTCCCACGATAAAATACAGCACCAGGCAGAAGCTGTCCGTCAGGAGCCGTTTCGGCTGCCCCTGGCGCAGGAAGCAGGCCGCCCGGAACAGGAAAAACAGCAGGCAGAGCGGCAGCAGGAATCGGGTATGGGAGGGCTGGGCATGGAAGATCGCCTGGGAAAAGACCTCCCAGATGGTCTTTGCGATCTGTCCCGCCGTAAAATTATCCTCCGCCATACTCCCGCGCATGGTCTCCACGCTGGAAAACAGCATTTCCCCGAACAGCCGGTATTCAAATACGATATACCCCAGGGACAGGACGATAAACGCCGCCAGAAGCCGCAGGCTGAGAAAGCGGAATATTCCTCGCTTTCTTTCCCCGGCATTCCCGCCTGCGGCAGACACAATCTCCTCGCTCCCGGCATTCCTGTCTGCGGCAGACGCGGCTTTTTCGCTTCCGCCCGTCCTTCTCTCCGCGTTCCTCCCCTGCAGGCCGTCCCTCACCCACAGGATCAGGATCGCCAGAAGCAGATAGCCCAGGATAAAGATGCCGAAATAGGAAAAATAAGAAAGCAGCGGATAGAAAAACAGCAGCAGCAGGCTGGACAGCCAGCCGCGCGTCTTCTTTTCCTCCGTTCTGCCGGAAGGCTCCGGCCATCCGCCGTCCGCCGTTTTCGGCTTTCTCCCTCTCCGGAAAGCCTCGCCCCGGTAGATCCTCCGAAGCAGAAAGATCACAAGGGGAATGGAAGAAAAGGCGATCCCATAGGCAGGAAACAGCGGCAGCAGGCCATAAATCAGCCCGCAGGCCACAGCGATGGGCCGGTACTTTTCCCAGGCATTTTCCCCGCCCGGGGCGGCGCTCTGTCCTGCCGTCCTGTCCTGCGAAGCGGCGCTCTGTCCTGCCGCCCTGCCCTTTCCGGCGGCAGCGTTTTGCCCCGCGGGCAGACTCCCGTCAGAAGGCCGTACGCCCGTATCGTAGATATCCTTCGCCAGCACGTACACGGAAAAGACCGCGATCAGTATTTTCAGGAAATATCCGCACAGATAAGCGGCAAATGGCGGGAGCAGATAATAGAGAATATTGTACAGGGAAAATTCCGAACTCAGATAATCCCTGGTAATTCCCCCAAGAATAGGGACCACAGCGTCATGGGCGAAAAAGGTTCCGGAATGCTTCATCGCCATGAAATGTCCCATGAACAGATCCAGATTATCATGAACGGCAATGTAGCTGTTTTCCCCGAAAAAAAGAAAAACCGCCGCCTCTCCTAGAACGGCGGCCCCAAACAGGAACCAGTACCATTTCCCGATCACAGGCTGCAGCAGTTTTTTCATTTTCAATCTTCTCCTTCGTGCGTATCCGCACCATTCTTTTCTAAGCCCGTTCTATCGTCCGGGCTGTTTTCCCGGTGCCTCCTGACCAGATCCGCTACGGTCACATGGTCCACCACTCCGCTCACCGCTTCCGCGAGCTGCCTCCAGACGTCGGCCGCCTCACAGAAGGACTGCCTGCCGCAGCCGGCTTCCTCCCCGCATTCGTCCAGGCAGGGGGCGGGGCTTAAGGAGCCTTCCGTCAGCCGCAGGATCTGTCCCACCGTATAATCCTCGGGGCTGCCCGCGAGACAGTAGCCCCCCTGGGCTCCCCGGACACTTCTAACGAAGCCCGCCCGGTTCAGGACCGCTATGATCTGCTCCAGATATTTTTCCGATATCCCCTGGCGCTTCGCGATCTGTCTTGCCTTCACATATTCGTCCTGGCCATGCAGCGCCAGATCCAGCATGACGCGGACCGCATATCTGCCCTTGGTGGAAATTCTCATGGCACTCATTCCGTTCTCGTTCCTTTCATATCCGGGTACGGCGGACCGTACCCGGATACTGTCTGCGGCAGGCCAGCTCTTTCGGAGACTGTACCTGTTATTCCTCGAAGGGAACCACGGAGCCCTGGTAGGTATCCTCGATATACTGCCTGATCTCATCGGATTTCAGCACAGATACCAGCGCCTGGATCCCTTCGCTGTTTTCATTTCCTTCTTTTACAGCCACAACGTTCACATATTTCTGTACCGCCTCGGAATCGGAAGTTTCCACGGCAAGCGCGTCCGTGGAAGCGTTCAGCCCCGCCTGCAGCGCGTAATTGCCGTTGATCACCGCGAAATCAAAATCCGGAAGGCTTCTCGGGATCTGCTCCGCCGCCAGCTCGATAAAGGAAATATTGTGCGGGTTATCTGTAATGTCGTTCACCGTAGCGTTGATGCCCGCATCCGCGTTCAGGGTGATCAGGCCCTGCTCCTGCAGAAGAAGGAGCGCTCTCGCCTCGTTGGTGGTATCATTGGGAACCGCGATCTCCGCGCCGTCCGTGATGGCTGCAAGGTCGCTCTGTTTTCCGGGGTAGATTCCGAGAGGCTCATAGTGGATGCTTCCGGCGCTCACCAAATGGGTTCCTCTTTCCTCGTTAAAGCTTTCCAGATAGGTGATGTGCTGGAAATAGTTGGCGTCGATCTCTTCGCTTTCCACCACCTCGTTGGGCATGATATAATCGGTGAACTCCGTTACCTCAAGCGTCCAGCCCTGCTCTGCCAGAAGGGGGGCTGCTGCCGCAAGGATCTCCGCATGGGGTACGCTGGTAGCTGCCACGGTGATGGTTCCCTTTGCCTCCGCGGCCTGGGTTTCCGCCGCATCGCTTCCGGCCGCCTCTGTCTCGGAAGCGCCGGTCTCAGCTACGGCGCTCTCCTGTGCGTTTTCCGATTCCGCCGTCTGTGCAGCCGCTGTGCTCTCCGTGGACGCCGCGCTATCCGCGCCCGTTCCCTGCGCCGCGTCCGAGCCGCAACCCGCCAGCAGGCCGGCGGTCAGAAACGCCGCTGTGATCAGTGACAATACTTTCTTTTTCATAATCTCCTCCATTCCGCCGGTTTTTTCCCCGGCATATCTCTCGCAGCCTTCCGGACGCCGTTTCTTTTTCCGGCAGAAGCAAAATGGCCGCAGCTTTCCCGGCAGAAGGCCGCCGGCCTGCCATGGGCCGCCAGCCTGTGCCCCGCCGGTCCGTCATGGGCCGAAGGAGCGTGATCCGCCGGTCTATCATCAGCCGTCAGAGCGTGATCCGCCGATCCAGCTTCCTTGCCAGCTTCATGCAGACCGCCTGCATGATCTGCACCAGGAGCACCAGAAGGATCACGGTGACGATCATGATATCAAATTCATAACGGTTGTAGCCGTAACGGATGGCGATATCGCCAAGCCCGCCGCCGCCCACCGCGCCGGCCATGGCGGAATAGCCCAGGATCGTTCCCAGGGCAATCGCCAGATTGGACAAAAGGGAGGACCGGGCCTCCAGAAGCATCACCTTCGTCACAATGGTGGGAATCCCCGCGCCCATGCTCTTCGCTGCCTCGACCACGCCCCGGTCCACCTCCAGCAGGGAGGATTCCACCAGCCTGGCCACAAAAGGAGCGGCGGCAAGCGTCAGGGGAACCACCGTTGCGCTGGGTCCATAGCTTTTTCCCACGATGGCCCTGGTGAGAGGGATCACCAGGATCAGAAGGATCAGAAAGGGGATGCTGCGCGTGATGTTCACGACCACATCCAGCACCTTGTTCACCGCCGCGTTGGGCTTAAGCCCCTCGCGCCCCGTCACCACCAGGGCCACGCCAATGGGAAGCCCGATCACATAAGCCATAAGAGTGGAGAGGAGCGTCATGTAAATGGTGGCGAACGTACCCTCCACGATCATCATTATCGTTGCACTATTCCACATAATCGTCCAGCTCCTCTACCGTTAATTTTCTGTCCTTCAGATACCGGATCATCTTCTCCGCCGTCTGCCCGTCTTCCGGAAGCTGCAGGATCATCTGTCCCCTTGCGATGCCGCCCACATCCTGGGTATCCGCAAGCAGGATATTCACCGACGCCCTGCACTCCAGGACCATGTTGGCGATCACCGGCTCAAAGGAAGAGTTTTCCGTGAAAACGATACGGATGCAGCGTTTGCTGGTCATGATCGGCGTCTTTTTCCCGCCCTGGAAGACCAGCTTCTTTGCCGCCTTCGATTTCGGCGAGGTGAATACCTCCTCCACAGTACCGGTCTCCACCAGGCTGCCGCTGTCGATGATGGCTACGTGGCTGCAGATTTCCTGCACCACGCTCATCTCATGGGTAATGATCACAATGGTGATCCCATACTCCCTGTTGATCCTGGACAAAAGCTCCAGGATGGAACGGGTAGTCCTGGGATCCAGCGCGCTGGTCGCCTCGTCGCACAGAAGGATCCTCGGGTTCATGGCAAGGGCGCGGGCGATGGCCACCCGCTGCTTCTGGCCTCCGGAAAGCTGCGCCGGATAGGCGTCCGCCTTCTCCTCCAGTTCCACGATCTTTAACAGATCCATGGCCTTCTTCCTGGCTTCCTTCTTCTTTTCTCCCAGGATCTCCAGCGCGAAGCATACGTTGTCCAGCACCGTCCGCTGCATCAGCAGGTTGAAATGCTGGAAGATCATCGCCACGCTGTTCCTGACCTTCCGCAGTTCCTTATCGCCGCAGCCCGCCAGATCCACGCCGTCTATGAGTACAGTCCCTTCCGTGGGCTTTTCCAGGAAATTCAGGCAGCGCACCAGTGTGCTCTTGCCTGCCCCGGACATACCGATAATGCCGTAGATATCGCCCTTTCCGATATCCAGGCTGATATTCTTCAGGGCTTCTATCTCTCCGTCCTTCGTCCGGAAGGTTTTCGATACGTTCCGGATCTGAATAACAGGTGTTTCCATTTCCATCCGCTCCCTCTGCTTTTGTAAATTGAACCAATCATACCACAATCCGGCAGGCTCTGTAAATAGACCGGTCACCGGCCGGAGCCAAAACCGGTCACCGGCCGGGATCAAAAAGGGGCGTGGACAGATACCGGTCGCCGGAATCCGGAAGCAGGACCACGATCGTTTTTCCCCGGTTTTCCGGCCGGCAGGCCACAAGCTGCGCCGCATGCAGGGCCGCGCCTGAAGAAATGCCCGCCAGGATCCCCTCCCGGGCCGCCAGCCTGCGGCCCGCTTCATAAGCGTCCTCTTCCCTTACCCGGATGACTTCATCATAAATTCCGGTGTCCAGCACGGACGGCACAAAACCCGCGCCGATCCCCTGCAGGCCATGCGCGCCGGCAGGGCCGCCGGAAAGCACGGCCGAACCGGCCGGTTCCACGGCAACCACCCGGACCGAAGGCTTCTTCTGTTTCAGATACTTTCCGACGCCGGTGACTGTGCCGCCGGAACCGACGCCCGCCACGAAGATATCCACCTGGCCGTCCGTATCCTCCCAGATTTCCGGGCCTGTGGTCTGAAAATGCGCCTCCGCGTTGGAAGGATTGTCAAACTGTCCCGGAATAAAAGCGCCGGAGATCTCCTCCTTCAGCTCCTGTGCCTTCCGGATCGCCCCGGCCATCCCTTCCGCGCCCGGCGTCAGGACGATACCTGCCCCGTACGCTGCCAGGAGCTTCTTTCGTTCCTCGCTCATGGTTTCCGGCATGGTCAGGATCACCCGGTATCCCCGTGCCGCCGCGATCGCCGCCAGGCCGATCCCCGTATTTCCGCTGGTGGGCTCTATGACCGTCGCGCCGGGCTTCAGCCTCCCGTCCGCCTCGGCGTCCCGGATCATCCAAAGCGCCGCCCGGTCCTTCACGCTCCCTGTGGGATTCAGATACTCCAGCTTTGCCAGAAGCAAAGCATCCGCGATCCCCGCCTGTTCCGCATAGCCATGAAGCGCCATCAGCGGCGTCTTTCCGATCAGCTCCGTAATGCTGCTACAAATATGTGACATGACGTTCTCCTTTTTTCCGCCCCGGGAAGCTCCTTTTGCCCGTCTCCAGGCTTTCCCGTATCACAGCGGCGACGCTGAAACAATGGTCTTCCAGACGTTGCACGCGCAGAGCGTATGCTCTTCGCCCTCCTTCACAGGCCGGAAGGGAAGCCGCTCCTCCTCCAGCTCCGGAAGGTGTTCCTCTTTCCCGTCCGCGAACGCTTCCACACGTTTCTTCACGCTCTCCAGCCGTGCCAGCAGGCCGCCTACGCGGATATCGAACACCTCAAAACCAAAAATACGGCTTTCTTCCTTCCAGAGCGCTTCCCTTTCGTCCCGGTAAGCCCGGATCTTCTCCATGGCGAGAGGGATCTCTTCTTCCGCCAGCCTGCGCAGCCCCGCCATATCTCTCTTTTCATATGCCTCCCGCAGCGCTTCTCCCAGGGGAGCCTTTACGGAAAGGGCATCTGCCAGACGGACATAAAGGGAAAGGACCCTGCGGGCGTAATCCCCGCTTTCCTGCCGCAAAAGCCGGAATTTTCCGTGGGCATCCGCGCCGCTTACGGCGTCCGTCCGGCCTGAGAGCTCCTTAAGCAGCCTGTCCTTCAGGCTCCCATAATAGGCTCCCGTATCCCAGTTACCGATCTGTCCGTCAAACAGGCCGATCAGGGCATCCTGATAAAGCAGGTACTTGGAAGGATTGTCATAAAACGCGCTGCCCTTCGGTCTGTCGAATTCTCCCAGCAGTTCAAATCCCTCCCAGGAGGCGCCCGTCAGGAATTCAAACTCCTCCTTCAGGGCTTCTTCCGATACCTCTTCGGAAAAGCCGTGTTCCGCGAAACGGACGATAGACGTAAGCCCTGCCCCCATGGGCGTTTCCGCGCCGTCATCCTGCCACATGGTGCAGACCGCCTCCCGGACCCCGGCTTTTTTCACGGCGCGCATGGCAGCCTCCGTGGTATCCTTCGCGCCCTTCAGGTTGGGAGACAGGCCGTTCCACACCCAGCCGCCGCCGGCGAAGATGACCTGATCGGAAAGCTGTCTGTGCATGCGCAGATACTGTCTGTAAAAGTCCTCATCCGTATGGTAATAATCCCAGTAAACCAGCGTCACATCCGCCGGAGGCTTTACCGCTCCGGAAAGGTCGCTGTCCAATGGGATATCATAGTACTCGTTATCCTTTGAATTCATCCGCAGATACATATCGCTCCAGATCATGGGCTCCAGTCCCAGGCGGCGGCAGATATCCGCCACCCGCTCCAGATGGCCCGCCATGATCTCCGACTTGGGATGATAACCATTTTTATGCAGATAATTTCCCAGTCCCAGGGACCATGCCTCGTCCATTCCCAAATGCACCCGTTTGGTCAAAAAAGGCTCCGTCGCCCTGCGGATGCAGGCCTCCAGGAAGCAGTATACCTCTTCCTCTCCCACCATCAGGATGTCGTCCGTATCCTGCATGCCTCTCATGGCTTCCCAGCGCAGCGCGTTCTTCAGATGGGCCAGGGCCTGGATGCAGGGGATCATCTCAATCCCGAAGCTGTACGCATATTCGGAAAGCTCCCTTAGCTCAGCCGCGCTGTAGCGTCCGCGGTATGCGCCGAAGTACGGGTATTCCGGCACTTCATAGGTATCCTCCGTATAGAGCATGAGCGTGTTCATGCCGAGCGAGGCTTCCAGCCGGATGTACCACCGGATCCGGTCCGGGGTAAGGACGCTGTTGCGGGAACAGTCCAGCATGATGCCGTTCCTGTCCAGCCAGACCTTCTCCTGCGTCTGAAAGCTTTCCCCTGTCCCGCGCTTTTCCAGCTCCCGCACCAGCCGCATCAGGGCGCGCAGAAGGAACGCCCTGCCGCAGGCGGAAAGGACGGCTTTGCCCGCCCCATCGGCGCCGCATGCGGCCGTATATGTCACACAGATCCTTTTTTCCTGTGTCTGTCCGGCACAGATATCCACGCACGGTTCCCCGTGTCCGCAGCTGCCTGCGTCTTCGCACAGCCCATATCCCCTCTCCTTCAGCAGCTCTCCGGCTGCCTGTCCGAATCCTTCCGGTACATTTTTCAGTCTGAAATTCATGTCAGTATATCCCCTTTCTTATCCTTTTCGTATCTCACACCCTCATCTGCGGTTCCGGATCCTTTCTGTCCCGGGCCTCCTCCCGCGCCAGGATCCCAGGACCTGTCCGCAGCCTTTCCTCCCGCGCGTCTTTCACGCCTTCTCCGGCCGGCTGGATACGGATATCGATCCGGCAGTCCGCCAGATATTCATAATTCACCTCAAGGGTATATTCCACCTGCAGGCGTATTTCCTCCGCGCCCTCCGTGAAGCTTACCCTCCGGGTATCCATGCCGATCAGAAGGCTTCCATAGGGAGTATGATAATTGGTGATATTCTTCCTGTGCTCCTCAAACGCCATATAGACGTTTACCATCCCCCGCTTCATCAGATTCATCTCCTGTTCCCTGAATCGGATGACGTTTCGCACGGGTTCCTTCTCCCCTTCCATCACTTCATCATAAATGATATAATGGGTGCCGTTCTTTTTATAATACTGCCCCCACTGTACGGTTTCGATCTCTTCACTGTCCGGGCCCTGATCAAACTGAAGCCCGCGTATGGTAAGCATTACTTCTTTTGTCATTGCCTTTCTCTCTCCATCGTCAGTATTCCTCGATGGGAATGGTCTTCGCCGAAAGGATCCCATACTTAATGATGGAATTGGCGAAGCGCTTGAACTTTTCGGCCGCGTCGCTCACATAAAAACGGTATCTGTTCTCTCCCAGCGCCGGCGGATTCGGGCTGAGCAGGTTATGTTCGCAAAGCAGGGTCCTGAGCTCCACTGCCGTTTCATAAGCGGGATTGACCAGCGTCACGCCCTCTCCCATGATCCTTCCCACCGTTTTCCGGATCAGGGGATAGTGGGTACAGCCCAGGATCAGGGTATCGATCCCGATATCGATCAGTTCCGAAAGGTAACGGGAAGCGATCTCATCCGTCACGGGATCCTCCCACAGCCCCTCCTCCACCAGGGGCACGAACAACGGGCAGGCCTTGCCTGTCACCTGCACATCGGGCCTGAGCTGATGGATGTAACTGGAATAGATCCCGCTCCCGATGGTCCCTTCCGTACCGATCACGCCCACCCGTCCGTTCTTCGTTGTTTCCACAGCCGTCTTTGCCCCCGGCTTCACCACGCCGATGATGGGAATATCGATTTCCTTCTCCAGCGCATCCATGGCATAGGCGCTTGCGGTATTGCAGGCCACAACGATGGCCTTCACCTGCTGCGTCTGCAAAAAACGCACGATCTGTTCCGAAAAACGGGTTACCGTCTCCCGGGATTTGCTTCCATAAGGTACCCGGGCCGTATCCCCGAAATATACGATCTTTTCATTGGGTATCTGACGCATGATCTCACGGGCCACGGTCAGCCCGCCGACGCCCGAATCAAAAACCCCGACGGGCCTCTCCCTGTATTCCAGTTCTTCCACGATTCTCTTCCTCCCTGCCGTCTTCCGCTTCTGTGGGATTTTCGGCAGGCTCTCCGGCTCTGCCGCGCTCTCCCGTTCCTGAAAAGCTGAATGCGATCCGCAGCCTGCCCTCCGGGGCCTCCAGGAGCTTTTCATAGTCCTTTGCTTCCATCTCGTTTCCATCCTCCCTCTGGCATACGCCTTCCGGAAATGAAAGTTCCGGATAGCATATGCTCCACAGGCAGAATGTCAGAAGGGCTGCCGCCGCCAGCCTTCCCACAGATCCAATCGGCCGTCCGTCTTTACGCATATGGTCTCACTCTCCTTTTTTATGGAGAGTATTGACCGTCCGGGAAGGTTTATACCACAGCACGGACCGGTTCCTGTCTTCCGGACAGATTGTTCCTTTTCCCGGAAACGGATTCAGCGGTTTTCCCGCTTTTTCTCCTGGAGCCGGATCAGGATGGATTGTTCCTGATTATAAATGTGCATGCGGATGGCTTTCGCCCCTGCCTCCCGGTCCCTGTCGCGAATACAGCGGTATATGCCCTCATGCTCCTCGATCAGCCTGCCGTGCTGGCTGACATCCTTGATGTATTCCAGCCGGTAACGGTACATCTGCTGGGAAAGGTTTCCCACCATCTGGATCAGCCTTTCATTGCCGCTGGCGCGGACGATGATATCATGCAGCGCCACATCCGCCTGGGCGATACGCACCGCGTCCTGGGTGCGGGTCATCCTGGCGAAGGTATCGCAGGCCTTCCTCAGTTCCCGGATCTCTTCCTCCGTAATCCTTTCACAGGCCAGCTCCATGGCAAGGGCGTCCAGCGCCTGACGCACCTCCAGCACGTCCCGGAGCCCCTTTTCCGTGATCTGCGCCACCTCCGCTCCCCTTCTCGGGATCATGGTGACCAGGCCTTCCAGCTCCAGCATGCGGATGGCCTCCCGGATCGGCGTCCGGCTCACGCCCAGGCGATTGGCCAGATGGATCTCCATCAGACGCTCTCCCGGCTTCATTTCCCCCTTCAGAATGCTTTCCCGAAGCGTATTGAACACCACGTCCCGAAGAGGCAGATATTCATTTGCCCTGTCTTCCGTCTTCATCCGTCCTCCTTCGTCCTTCCTTTTCATCTGTCCTGCCGGTCAGGCCTGCTCCACACAGGTCCTTTCCGCCAGCCCGGTGAGAAAGGTCTGGGCAGCCAGCCCGGTTTCCCGCAGCGCGTCCAGCGCCTTCTGTGCCCTCTGCCTGTCGTCAAAAAGCGCGAAGACCGTAGGCCCGCTCCCGCTCATCAGCGCGCCGTCCGCGCCGTTTTCCCTGAGGAAATCCCGGATCCGCGCGATCACGGGATATCGGGGGACCGTGACCGTTTCCAGCACATTGGAAAGGCGGGCCGCAACGCCGGGATAATCTCCCTTTCGGATACATTCCGCCATGCCGTCGATGTCCGGATGCCCCGCCACCTCCTCCAGGTGCAGATTCTGATAAACCCACTTTGTGGAAACGTGGATCGGCGGCTTCGCCACCACCACATGGCAGGCGGGCGCCGGCGGAAGCGCCGTCAGGATCTCCCCGATCCCCTCGGAAAGAGCCGTCCCTCCCTGCAGGCAGTAGGGGACGTCCGCGCCGATCTTCACCGCGCGCTCCTTCAGCTGCGCGGCCGTCAGCCCCAGGCCAAACATCCGGTTCACCGCCGTGAGTGCCGCGGCGGCGTCCGTGCTCCCTCCCGCCATGCCAGCGGCGACGGGGATCCGCTTGTCCAGGCGGATCAACAGGCCTTCCCGGATCCCGAACTCCTCCTTCAGCAAAGCGGCAGCCCGGATGATGAGATTGTTTCCGTCCGTGGGAAGCCTTTTCATATTGCTTTCCAGCTGCAGCGTGTCTTCTTTTCTTTTTTCAAAGGTGAGTCTGTCATACAGCCCCACAGTCTGCATGATCATCCTCACCTCATGATAACCGTCCGGCCTGCGGCGTACCACATCCAGGCCGAGATTGATCTTTGCCATTGCCTTCAGCGTCAGTTTATCCATCTGTTCCCCATTCCTTCCCCTTCGTTTTCCCATAAGATATTTTCACGTATTTTGTATACACTGATTGTTTTTGATTATAAACAATTCCCGCCGTTCCGTCAACGGTTCAGGATACGCCCTTAACGATCAGAAGCTTCTCCCCCGGCCTGACCTCATCTTCAGCCAGAGCGTTGATCTCCCGGATCCGTGAGATCGGAACATGGTACTTCTTCCCAATCTCCCACAGGCTGTCGTTCTCCCCGGCTATATAGGCTACGATCCCGGGAAGCGCCTCCAGCATTTCCGGGTCAGGCTCGGAAACCCGTATTTCCCGGATCATGGGTTCTTCATATGGGGCAAAGACAATTCCTGAAAAAACGACCGTCACCTTCACATCCGCTTCCTCCCCGTCCGCCATGACGACAGAAAGCTCGCTCACCGACGTTTCCAGACGCCAGGTATCGGTATCGCAAATACCTGGAATCTCCAGAATATAGCTGAAAGGGACCGTTCCCTCACAGCTGCTGAAGGGGAATTCCGTATCCTGGGAAGCATACAGGTTCTTCACCAGGGCCGCTCCCGTGACGCGAAGTCCCTCCTTTACAATGCGGACTTCCGCGAGCTGGACCGCGCAGGCGCTGTGACAGATCTGCTGCATCTTCGGCATGCCCTCCGCTACCCGGAAGCGGCCGCTCAGCCTTGCCCTTCCGGTATTTTTCATGCGCAGCTGCTTCAGCCTTGCCGTTCCCGTCACCACGTCGATCTCCTTCGTCACGCCGTATACGTCGGAAAGGATCTCGGTCTGCTCCTCTTCGTAGATCTTCATATCCAGGTCAAGTACCAGCTCCAGGCTGACCACGCGTTCCTCGCCATCGGCGTCCTCTTTCACCTCAATCTCCTTGTGGCCGACAGAGCAGGTGATATCACCTGTCATCTGTTCCCGCAGCCCCTGGCAGTCCAGCAGGCCGCTGAAGGGAAAGGCATGCTCATACCAGGAAGCCGGCCTCCCTTCCCCCTCGCCTTCATAGAGGAAAAAGATCCGTATCTGTCCCTGCACGGCGATCCTGCCTTCCATGAGCCTGAACTGCACATCCGCAAGCTCACAGGTCTCCCAGAGGATCTCGAAAATGTTGGGATGCCCCGTCGGGATAACGATTTCTTCCCGTACGCGGAAAATATCCTTTTTCCGTATGACGAGCCCGGCCAGATCGATGACCTTCCGTTTCACCTCCACGGGCTCCTGACCGGTAAGCTCCACTGCCGCCTCCTCGTCATACAGCTCCTCCACAGAAAGGCCAAAACTGATCAGCGCCTGGACGCTCAGTTTCCGGGAATTGATGATCCCGACACTCAGATCCTCCAGTTCTTTTTTCACAACGACACCGTCCGTCGGCACAACACCTTCCATGTAAACCTGCTCCTCAAAAGGAAGGCTTCCTTCCATGCTGGAGGGTCTGCGCACATCGTCATCAGAAAGATAAAGTACGCAAAACCTCAGCTTCCCTTTTATATGGACATGATCCTGTGCCGCCCGCAGTTCCTCAATAACAATCTCTCCCTGCTCCTCAACAAGCTGATACACGTCCGGCCGCACGTCCGCGATGTTGATGTCGTCCTCCAGGGTCACCTGGGTCCCTGCCCTGCATTTCATACGGTCGATATGGATATTCTTCCTGATTAAGTCCATAAAAATTCCCTCCATGCGCTGCTTTGTACAGTCTATTCGCAGGGAGGGAATTTAGAACCACGTCTTACTTCACGCAGCCGATCAGTTCCGTGATATCGGAAACGCCTTCTTTTTCCATAAAGGCTTCGATGCCGGAGACAATCTCCTGCGTGGCATAGGGATTGATGAAATTAGCGCAGCCCACCGCCACGGCGGAGGCGCCGGCCATGATAAATTCCAGGGCATCCTCTGCGTTCATGATGCCGCCCATGCCGATGATGGGGATCTTCACCGCCTGGGCGCACTGATAAACCATGCGGACGGCCACGGGCTTCACCGCGGGGCCGGACATGCCGCCCGTTTTGTTGGCGAGGACAAAACTTTTTTTATGAATATCAATCTTCATGCCGGTCAGGGTGTTGATCAGGGAAATGGCGTCCGCCCCGGCCGCCTCCGCCGCCCGCGCCATCTCCGTGATGTCGGTGACGTTGGGGCTCAGCTTCATGATGACCGGCTGGGCGGCCTTTTTCTTAATGGCAGAGGTGATATCGTACAGGCAGTCCGCCTTCTGGCCGAAGGCGATGGCCCCCTCCTTCACGTTGGGACAGGAAACGTTGATCTCCAGCATGTCCACAGGAGCGTCAGACAGGCGCTCCACCACCTCCAGATAATCCTCCACCGTCTTGCCGCAGACGTTGACGATCACCTTTGTGTCATACTTGGCGAGAAAAGGCAGATCCCGCTCCAGAAACACGTCGATGCCGGGGTTCTGCAGGCCGATGGCATTGAGCATGCCGCCGTAGACCTCCGCCACCCTGGGGGTGGGGTTTCCCGGCCAGGGCACATTGGCCACGCCCTTGGTCACAACAGCGCCCAGGCAGTCCAGATCCACAAACTCGCTGTATTCCATGCCGGAGCCGAAGGTGCCGGAGGCGGTCATGACCGGATTCTTCAGTTCGATTCCCGCGATATTGACCGATGTTTTCATCAGATGTCCACCTCCTTCGCTTCAAAGACGGGCCCGTCTGTGCAGATGCGGGCGTTGTTCACATGGGAATGCTTGTCCTTCTTCGTGGTTTTGCACACGCAGCCCAGGCACGCGCCCACGCCGCAGGCCATGCGCTCTTCCAGGGAAATATAGGCGTCGATCCCCGCCTCTTCGGCATAGCGCTTGATGGCGCGCAGCATGGGGAGCGGTCCGCAGGCATAGATCACGTCAGCCTTCAGCGCGTTTTCCCGGATGGCGTCCATCACGTTGCCCTTCGTTCCCACGCTGCCGTCCTCCGTCGCGATATACACCTCCCCGTTCTTCTCAAAATCCTCCCGCAGGAAGCAGTCCGCGTCCCGGTAGCCCACGATGATCCGCTTCCTGCACTTTAAGCGCTTCGCCAGCTCCAGAATGGGCGGAACGCCGATGCCGCCTCCCATGAGAAAGGCGGTCTGATCCTCCTTTACCGCATCTATCGGGAAGCCGTTTCCCAGCACGCCCAGGATATCGATGGTATCGCCTTCCTTCAGTTCAGAAAATTCCTTCGTTCCCGCTCCCGCGATCCGGTATACGATGCGCAGCGTCCCCTTTTTGGCGTCCGCCTCGCAGATGCTGATGGGACGGGGAAGCAGGGTGCTTTTATCCTTCGGATAAAGCGCGATAAACTGTCCCGGCTCCGCCTCCTTTGCCAGTGTGGTTTTTAACAGGCAGTCATAAATACCCGGCGCAAGCTGTCTCTGAGATAGGACCTGCGCCTGCTCTTTTTTCTTTTTTGCCATAATGATTCTCCTCTGTCGTTCCGATGTTTTCCGATCCGGTTCAATCCTCTTTCCCCTCCGCGAAGGGATAGACCACTCTGCCGCGGCATATGGTCGCGTGGATTTTTCCTTTCAGGATCTTTCCCAGGAAGGGCGAATTCTGGGAACGGGAATAAAACCGTTCGGGCGTCCAGCTTTCCGCCGGATCAAAAAGCACCAGGTCCG